>CAMYKC010000231.1 GCA_947258865.1 uncultured Lysobacterales bacterium | reverse complement strand
GCCAAGAAGGGAATCGAAGGCCAAACCTGCCTGGTCTCCGGAGCAGGCAACGTTGCCACAAACACAACCGAAAAACTGATACAGCATGGGGCAAAACCGGTAACGCTGTCCGATTCGGGTGGATTCATTCATGACCCGGACGGTATCGACAAGGAAAAACTGGCCTGGGTCAAGGATCTGAAAGAAGTCCGTTACGGCCGTATTTCCGAATATGCCGATGAGTTCGGCGCCAAGTACTATCCCGGCGAACGTCCCTGGTCGGTTCCCTGTGACCTGGCCTTTCCCTGCGCCACCCAGAACGAAGTCAATGGCGACGAAGCCACAACCCTGATAAAGAATGGCTGCTTCGGTGTTGCCGAAGGCGCCAACATGGGCTCGAATAATGATGCCATTGCCGTTTTCAGGGAAGCCAAGATACTGTATGGACCGCCCAAAGCGGCCAATGCCGGTGGTGTCGCCGTATCCGGCCTGGAAATGGCGCAAAACAGCATGCGCATGTCCTGGAGCCGTAAAGAACTCAATACCCACCTGGGCGACATCATGCGCGGCATCCATGAGCGTTGTGTCGCATACGGTTCCGATTCCGACGGTTACGTCGACTACGTTAAGGGCGCCAATATTGCCGGCTTCAAGAAAGTTGCCGACACGCTGATTTCTTACGGGGCCGTTTGACCGATAGCGGGAGCAGGGAAGCGAGACTCCTCGGTTCAGCGGCCTTTTTCGGCTTCCCCCATGAACTTGTCAGTCAGCTTTTCAACGGACCATGAATCCGCTCTCTGGCTGGGCGGATACTCGGCAAAGGTCTGCAGGAACTGCGCGGTCGTCGCGAGACCCAGGTAGAGTTGCGGCGCCTTGTCTATCATCCAGTCCCAGTAAGTATTGGAATTGTGATCCGCGCGCTCGAAGGGATCACGCCGCAGGTTGAAAATTTTTGGCAGCCTGAGCACGACCATGGGTTCGGCCCAAAGCGCCATGGTTTGGGCACGCTGCTCCGCGTAGACCATTTTCCAGTCACCTACCCGGACGCCAACCGGCATTCCCTCGTCATCGAGGTAATGGAATACCTGGCGTGGGCCGCGCTCTGCCTCACCGGTCAGGTACGGCAAAAAATTGTAGCCGTCCAGATGAACCCGGTAGTTCTTGCCGTCAACCGAATGGCCTTTTTTCAGTTTTTCGACGATCTCCGTGTCGCCGGCTGCCGCCATCAGGGTAGGCACCCAGTCGAGATGGCTCATAATCTCGTTTGAAACTTCACCGGCGGGTATCCTGCCCGGCCAGCGCACCATGGCAGGCACCCGGTAGGCGCCCTCCCAGTTGCTGTTCTTCTCACTCCGGTACGGCGTGATCGCAGCGTCCGGCCAGGTGTTGTAATGCGCCCCGTTGTCCGTTGAATACATCACGATGGTATTTTCGGCGAGCCCCATCTCGTCCAGCTTGTCCAGCAATTTGCCGACGGTGTCGTCGTGACCCATCATCGTATCGTTATACGGGCCCTGTCCCGAGCGGCCGAGATCGGAGGCTTTGGTATGAGTCCGGAAGTGCATGTGGGTCGCGTTGAACCAGATGAAAAAAGGCTTGTTCGCCGCGTGGGCCCGGTCCATGAAATCCAGGCTGGCAGCCAGGAACTCCTCATCAACGGTTTCCATTCGTTTACGGGTCAGCGCTCCGGTATCCTCGATTCTGCCATCCGCATAGGAATGTATCACCCCGCGCGGCCCGAATTTGGCCCTGAACCAGGGCTGGGTCGGGTAGTCCGGGTCTTCCGGCTCTTCTTCGGCATTCAGGTGATAGAGATTGCCGAAAAACTCGTCGAAACCGTGATTGGTGGGCAGGTATTCATCCTTGTCGCCGAGGTGGTTCTTGCCGAACTGGCCGGTGGAATAACCTCTCGCTTTCAACAAGGCAGCCAGCGTCACGTCCCGTTCCTGCAGACCCAGTTCAGCGCCGGGCAAACCCACCTTGGAAAGACCGGTACGAAGCGGGGACTGGCCGGTTATGAAGGATGAGCGGCCCGCGGTGCAGCTCTGGTCTCCGTAGTAATCGGTGAAACGCATCCCTTCCCTGGCAATTCGGTCGATGTTGGGTGTGCGGTAACCCATCGCGCCGTCGTTATATGCGCTGGTATTATAAATACCGATATCGTCACCCCAGATGATCAGGATGTTGGGCTTGTTGTCCTGGGCCCACACGCCGCCCGAAACCAGCAGGCAAACGGAAACGAGAATCCAATTTCTCAAGCGGTTTTCCTGCTTTTGCAAAATGTGCTTCATGAAGCTCTCCTAAAATGTCCGTCGAAATTATCAGCCCATCAGAGGGAATTTGCGTTTCTTGGCCAGCCTGTCCATCCCCGCCTGGATCGCCGACTCAATCTCTTCATAGATCTCACCGACGTATTCGTTGTCGTTTTCCTTGTCCCGGTCCGTATCCAGGACCATCGGCTCAAGAAATTCCGTGCGGATCTTGGACGGCAGCGGAAGGTGCTGGAACGGCGTCAGGTGGAGCTGGATGCCGAACGGAACACTCAGCGTAATGGGTGCAACTTCACTGCGCAGCCGCTTCTTCAGGCCCAGGGCCCTGGCAATCCCACGGCCTTCCGAGAGGACGAACAGCGTGTCATGGCCGCCAACCGTCGCCATCGGCACAATCGGTACCTGCTCACGGATTGCTAGCCGGATGAATCCCTTGCGTCCGCCAAGGACGGCCTTGTCGCGCTTATCGAAGCTGCGAAAAGCGTCCACTTCCCCTCCCGGCCAGAGAATCACGTCATCGCCTTTGGCGAATGCCGCGGCGATGTTGTCTCTGGAAGGGGAGATCACGCCCATGCGGCGAAAGTATGTCCCAATCCCGGGCGAGGCCATCAATACATCGTGCGCGGTGCCATGCAGGTTGCGCTTGTCCTCGAAGTGCCGCCACCAGGCAAGGGCCACCGTCCAGGCGTCCATGGTGAGCGGTCCGCCCGAATGAATACCGATCAGCAACGAGGGGTCATCCGGTATGTTGTCCCAACCGTCGATCTCCAGGCGGAAATAATAGTCCATCAAAGCGTTCCAGAGGGGCGCCTGCGCTTGCATGAGTTCCGGATCCGGCCCGTTCAGGCACTCCCGTTTGCCGTCTTCATTGTCGTCCGATGTCAACTTCAGTGCATGGGCCACATCTTCCAGCTTGTCCAGTGATTTTTGAAGCGTCTGTGCCGCCCTCTTGTTCAGTTCTTCCCCCGAAGCGAGTTTGCCCAGTGATTCCGCCGGTATCGCTCCAAGGGAACTCACCAGCTGAGCATAAAGTCCCGTGGCGGGCTTCTTCTTTGCTTCCGTCTTTTTCCAGACTTTTTTCTTTTTCAATACCTTTTTCTTTTTCAATACCTTTTTCTTTTTGGCTGTCTTTTTTTCACCTGTCATGTCTTTACTCCTGCCTGCCAGGGCCGTTTCCGTCGACTGCTCCAGCTCTTCGAGCGCACTTTCCAGCAATGCCTGGCCATCAATCAGCATCGACATCGGGTACTGCTCCACCAGAACGGCGCCATTGAGATATCGAAGATCTCTTGGGCCCGGCACATTGGAAATAATCACATTCGCGGCCGGCGCGACCCGATCTGCTATGCCCAATGCCTGTGTCAGGACAACCAGGCCACTCAGGAGCTGGGTGTAATTATCAAGAGTCCGCGCGGACTGGCCCCTGAGCTGATCCTTGGCCGCATGGATTGACGACTTGATGAGATCCAGGCGCTGCGCGGCATTTTCGACATCCGTTGCAAGCGTGGTCACCATCACCGAGACCCGGTTACCCGCCTCCCCATCCTGTCCGGATCTCATGGACACCGGCACCCAACTCGTCAGGGTCCGCCTGGGAAGGTCTCCTGTTTCAATCAAAAAGTCCCGCAGAGCCCCGGCGCTGATTGCCAGGACGATGTCATTGATCGTGGAGTCCGTCCTTGTTCCCAATTCCTTGATACGGCGCAGGGAGAAACTCTTGACGCCCAATTTTCGATTCTTCGAGATCGACTGGCCCAACGGCGTTCTCGGCGCGGTAAAAGGCGCCTTGGCCGGGCTATCAGTCAGATTGAGTATTTTCAGGCCTTCTTTCGCCAGCGTCGTCGACAGCTCCGGAATCGTTCTGGCCTGCTCAACCAGGCTCGCTGATGCCTTGCCCAGGCGTCCGAGCAAACCGGTCGAGACCTCGGAAGGTTTATCCTTCAGCGGGGGCTGCCAAAACGCCTTA
>CAMYKC010000230.1 GCA_947258865.1 uncultured Lysobacterales bacterium | reverse complement strand
AGGCGGGTGCGGATGACTACGTCACAAAGCCCGCGCGCCCAGGGGAACTGCTTGCCCGCATTGGCGCGTTGGCCAGGCGTAGTGGTTTGACGGCGAAGAAGTCTGATTTTCTTGAAGTTGAAGAATATGTGCTGGACAGGAAGCGGCGCAGCGTACAAAAGGGAGAAGAGGCGATTCCGCTGACTGGCCGGGAATTCGACCTGGCCTGGATTCTGTTCATCAATCTTGCCAAAATCCTCTCCCGCGAATACCTCTTGAGACACGTTTGGAACATGGGAGCGGCCGTTAACACCAGGACGGTCGACACTTATGTAAGCAGAATCCGGAACAAGCTGGGCTTGCGTCCGGAAAATGGTTGGCAGTTATCGTCGATATACCATTATGGTTATCGTCTGGAACGCCTTACAACTGAGGGATAGGGTGAATTATGTCTTCTAAGCCGAAAGCCACAAATGAACTGGACCCGTCAGGTGGTAACGTAGAACAGATCCGTGAGATTTTGTTTGGCGGCCACATTCGGGCGTTTGACGAGAGATTCGATCTGGTCGAGTCCCGCCTCGCCAAGGAAAGCGCCACGCTTCAGAAAGCGCTGGAGAAGCGCCTGCTGGAACTCGAGCGGATGCTTGGGGAGTTTCGCGAAGAGGCGAGTGATCAACTCGGTGCGGAAGCCAGCAACCGCGACCTTGCCCTGAACAAGATGGAACTGGCGCTTTCAACCGTGCGCATGGATGCAGAAAACCAGATCGCCCAGTTGAAGGACAGCCTGAATGCGGATGCGAAGACGTTAAGGACCGAACTCAACGCGGCCAAGAAGGAATTATCCATGGCGCTGGGTCGTGCAGAAAGAGCACAGCTCAGGCGTTCAGATAAACTGGATGAAGACAAGGTGGACCGCAAGGAGCTGTCAAAATTTTTTAGCGAAATTGCTCAGAAGATTCAACCCACCAAAGCCAAGCAATCCAAGTAGATTTCTGACTGACTGCCCAGAGCCGGCAAGTGAAGAAATCCAGAAAAACCGACGGCCAACCGGTCGATGATCTGCAGCTTCTGCGGGATCTTATCCTCGGAGAGGAAAAAGACCGCTTGCACAAGCTCGACCTGCGCGTCTCGGATCTCGAATCGCGCACCTCCGACGTGGCGGAAGTTCTTCCGGCGGCAATGAACCGCCTGGTCGGGGATCCGGCCAGCAAGCCAGACTTCGAAAGGCCTGTTGTAGAAAGCATCCGGGGCGCCATCAAGCGCGATACCGAGTCTTTTGCGGAAGCCCTGTTTCCAGTGCTCGGCCCAGCCATCAGGCGTGCCATAGCAGATGCACTCAGTGGGCTGGTGCAGCGTATCAACGCGGCATTGGAACACAGTTTTACCATCAAGGGGCTTAAATGGCGGCTGGAAGCGGCGCGAACCGGCGTGCCTTTTCCGCAAATTGTATTGCGCCACACCATGCTTTACGCCGTCCAGGAGGCCTTCCTGATCCAGCGTGGCTCCGGATTGATTCTGGCCAGCGTACATCGGGACGAGTTACTGGCGCTGGACGAGGACGCAGTGGCAGCCATGCTTACAGCCATCCAGTCTTTCATCCAGGATTCGTTCGGCATGGCAGCTGATGAGCCATTACGATCCGCTGAGCTTGGTGAGCGCACGGTGTGGGTCATCAACGGACCGGCCGCGGCTCTTGCCTGCGTGATCAGCGGCTCGCCGCCGCGCGCCGTGCGGGCGGAACTCATGGTCCTCCTGGAAACACTTCACGCACGATACGGAAATCGCCTGAGTGAGAAACCCGAGGGGCTTTCGGGTGACGAAGGCCTGCGGGCACTGATGGGCGAGGCGCTTCGCGAAGAGGTGGATGCAAGCGTTCGCAGTTCCACCAGCTTCAAATATAAGTTTTTGTGGATAATGGGTGGTCTTTTATTACTCGGCTTCCTGGGATATGCCTCGATAAACGCCTGGCGCGACCAGCAGCTCAGCCGGCAGGTTGTGGACCTGTTCCAGGCAGAGCCGGGCTTCGTGATTACCGCAGCGGAAATGGATGATGGAATACTGAACATCAGCGGTCTGCGTGATCCGCAAGCAGTTCCGGTCGCGGCGCTGTTGGACAGCCAGCAGATTCCCGCCGGGAAGGTAAAAACAGATTTCAGTCCCTACCAGTCTCTGGATCGCGAAGTGATCATCCAAAGGCTGCAACGGCGGTTCAGCCTCGATCCGATTACAACCTTTAACCTTGAAGGTGATGAACTGACCGTAAGTGGAACACTCACTTCCGGGCAGTTTGCCGGGCTGCAGTCTTTGCCGGACTCCCACGCCCTGATTCGGAGCGTGAATCTGGACGGCGCCAGGCTGAATGCCGAAGAGGCTTCCCGTGTGTTCCGGGAGGCGTTGGATGCACCGGATTCGGTTAGCTTTCAGCCGGCAGGGGCTCAAATGGCCGTGTCCGGCTTGGCTGACGGGTCCTGGTTTACCGCTGCACGCGAAGTCGCTATCGAGGTTCCAGGCTGGCAACTCGATTTCATGCCTCTGCAGCAGAATTTGTCCGCGCAACTAAATGATCTGATTGAGAACCTTAATGGGCGCGTTTTTCAATATGTTTTCGAGACTCGTCTGACCCCGGAATCCGCCGCCAGCCTGGATGTCGCCGGCTCTGAGCTGGTCACTGCCCAGGACCTGGCAAGTGCCCTGGGCGCGCACCTGAACGTCACGCTGGAGGGTTCCGCTGACGGAACGGGCAGCCGTGAGAGAAACATCGAAGTATCCCTGAGCCGCAGCCGTCATTTGCTCGAAGAACTCGTCGCCCGAGGCATGACTGAACAAGGCGTCACTCAAACCCTGGCTGGGTGGAATGAAAGCGGAATCGAACCGGAGCGGCGCAAAGTCACCTTGTTTATCGAGAGGAGCGCCAATCCTTGATAAGCCGTAAAATTTGCCTGCTGGGCGCCTTTTCCGTTGGTAAGACCAGCCTGGTGCGCCGTTTTGTGCACGAGGTCTTTGACGACCGTTATATCACCACCCTCGGCACCAAAATCGAAACCGTGGTCGTCCAACTGGACAGTGGCCCGGTCAAGCTGGTGATCTGGGACATGGAAGGCGCCGAGAACACCGATGATGAGGCAGACCTGGTGACTTCCCGGATGAAAGCCTACCTGCAGGGTTTGAACGGTGTGTTGCTGGTGGCCGACGGAACACGTGCGGCAACCCTGAAAACGGCGCGCCGCCTGCATCAATGGATAATGGGGGCGTCGCCGGGAACTCCTGCCGTATTGTTGTTGAACAAGGCGGATCTGAAGACTCAATGGCAGCTGAGTCCGCAGGACCTGAAGGAACTTTCCGAATCATTGAAATGTTTTTCCACCAGCGCCTTGTCAGGGTCAAACGTTGACAAGGCATTCCTGCACCTGGCGCAGGTTTTGCTCGAATCCAAATGAGTCACCGCTGATGAGTCACACCGGCGATTCGACAAATCACCTGGACCAGGAGTTGTTGAAGAACGCCCGTTACCTGGTGGTGGTTATTGACAAAGACGGGCTGGTCGACAGGCTGGAATGCCCCGGCATTCACTGGCAGCTTAACGGATTGCGCATCGGTAATGAACCCCCTGATACGATCAAAGCGATTATCGATGCTGCCGCGGGTTCGACAACCCCGCAGT
>CAMYKC010000229.1 GCA_947258865.1 uncultured Lysobacterales bacterium | reverse complement strand
CTGTTGGACCGCGGCCGGAACATCATGCAGTTGACCGGCTTGCTGGCCAAAGACGAGGCGCCGGATGACCAGGAAATGCTGGCGTTGTTCATGGACCTGGATATCCGAATCGTCAATCTGGATGATGCAGTCTTCGACACTGAAATTGATGTCCTGAGCTTCGACACACGCCGGGCAGCCAATGATCCAAAGCTCAGCGTCGTCATCCCGGCCGGTTTGGATGTCGCTAATCTCGGACGCCGCAGCCGTTTCGCATCGGTCTACATGGTCTGGAAGGATGATGAGCTGGATCGCATCATTATGCCTGTCCGCGGCACCGGCATGTGGTCGGAGCTGCGCGGCTTTATTTCCCTGGAATCGGACCTGAACACCATCGCCGGCGTAACGTTTTATGAGCAGAACGAAACGCCGGGGCTGGGAGATCAGATTACTCATTTGCACTGGCTCGAGCTATGGAAAGGAAAGCAGGTCTTCGGTGAACAGGGACAGCCCTGGTTCCGGGTCAGCGAAGGCCAGGTCCAGGCCGGCTCCGGGGCGTCACTTCATGAGGTGGATGCCCTGACCGGCGCCACTGTCACGGCAAATGCGGTCACTGCCCTGGTGCATTACTGGTTCGGGCCGCATGGGTACGGGCCGTTTTTGGATCGCTTACGCGAACAACCGCCGAAGATGAAGGCGAAGGGTCCCTGATATGAGCCCGAAGCAGACGTTAATTGCTCCGCTGCTGAAAGAGAACCCTGTGACCCTGCACGTGCTGGGAATATGCTCCGCGCTCGCCATCACCAATTCCTTGACCTCTTCACTGATCATGAGTGTGGCGTTGACCACTGTTCTGGTTATTTCAAACACAGCGATCAGCCTGGTCCGTAACCAGCTTCCGTCCAGCGTCAGGTTGATCGTGCAAATTACGATCATCGCCTCGGCCGTGACTGTGATCGACCAGTTTCTGAGGGCGTATCTGCCCGATGCGGCGCGCACGCTGAGTGTATACATCAGCTTGATCGTAACCAACTGCATCGTGCTCGGCCGGGCCGAGGCCTGTGCGATGAAAAGCGGCGTGGGTATCAGCATCCTCGATGCACTGGGAAACGGGTTTGGGTACAGCCTGGTCCTGATAATCGTCGCGAGCATACGCGAACTTTTCGGCAACGGCACATTGATGGGGTATCAGCTGTTCAGGCTGACCCACGAAGGCGGCTGGTTCCAGGAGAACGCATTGTTCCTGCTGGCCCCCAGTGCGTTTTTCATTATTGGCTTCCTGGTCTGGGGTGTTCGTTCCTGGAAACCCGAGCAGAAGGAAAAGCCGGATTTTGAACCCGTCCCCCTGCCCAGTTCGGAGGAACGGCGATGAATGGGTTTTTCGATACGTTCTTCCGTGCCGTTTTCCTCGAAAATCTGGCGCTCGCCTACTTCCTGGGGATGTGCACCTTCCTGGCCGTATCCAAGCAAGTCAAGACCACGTTGGGGCTCGGCGTGGCGGTTATCGTGGTGGAAGGCATCAGCGTGCCGCTCAACAACCTGATCTACAACCTGGTGCTGCGTCAGGGTGCGCTCGACTGGGCCGGCCTCGATCAATTGGATTTCAGCTTCCTGGGCCTGTTGAGCCAGATCGCCGTAATCGCGGCGATGATCCAGATCCTGGAAATCGTGCTCAACCGCTTTTTCCCGGCACTGTACAACACGCTGGGCATCTATCTTCCACTCTTGACCGTGAATTGCGCGATCCTGGGCGCTTCCCTGTTCATGGTGCAGCGCGATTACGGTTTTGCACTGAGCGTGGCTTACGGCCTGGGGGCGGGCTTCGGATGGGCGCTCGCCATCGTGGCGCTGGCCGGTCTCCGGGAAAAGATGAAGTACAGCGATATCCCTGAAGGACTGCAGGGCCTGGGCATTACGTTCATCACGACCGGCCTGATTTCTCTCGCGTTCATGGGTATCGCGGGCATGAGTTTTTAGGAAAGCTGATGCAGGAGATTTTCTACAGCGTCGTCGTTTTCACCAGCATCCTGTTGCTGCTGGCGCTGCTGATACTTTGGGTTCGGGCGCGCCTGGTGCCCCAGGGCGATGTGCACATCAGGGTGAATCAGGAGCTCGATCTCGAGGTCCCCACCGGTGGCCGGCTGCTCGGGACCCTGGCCGACGCGGGCATTTTTGTGCCATCGGCTTGCGGTGGAGGCGGGACCTGCGGGCAATGCCGGGTAAGGGTGCTGGAAGGGGGTGGCTCGCTGTTGCCGACCGAGGCTTCTTTGATCTCGAAGCGCGAAGCCGCCTCGGGTGAGAGGCTGGCCTGCCAGGTGGCCGTATCCGAAGATCTCGATATCCAGGTCTCCGAAGACGTTTTCGGCGTCAAAAAATGGGAGTGCGCTGTCCGTTCCAACGACAATGTCGCCACGTTCATAAAAGAACTGGTCCTGGAGCTGCCAGAGGGTGAGACACTCGATTTCAAGGCGGGGGGATATATCCAGATCGAGTGTCCGCCGCATCGGCTGCATTACTCGTCCTTCGATATTGCTGAGGCATACCGGGAAGACTGGGAACGCTTCAGGCTGTTTGACCTGGAATCGCGGGTTGATGAAGCGGCCGTGAGGGCTTATTCCATGGCCAATTATCCGGAGGAAAACGACATCATCATGCTGAATGTACGCATTGCAACCCCGCCGCCCAACACGGAGGGCAGGGTGCCTCCCGGCGTGATGTCCTCGTATATTTTCGGCCTGAAACCGGGTGACCGGGTGATGGTGTCAGGACCCTATGGCGATTTCCTGGCGAAAGACACGGATGCCGAGATGGTCTTTATCGGCGGTGGCGCTGGCATGGCGCCGATGCGTTCGCATATTTTCGATCAACTCAAACGTCTCCGCAGCAAGCGGAAAATATCGTTCTGGTATGGCGCCCGCAGCTTGCGCGAGGCATTTTACGTGGAGGAGTTCGACGAATTGGCCGCCCGTCATGAAAATTTCAGTTGGCATCTGGCCCTGTCGGACCCGCTGCCCGGGGATGACTGGACGGGTCTGGTTGGATTCATACACAACGTGTTGTTTGAGAATTACCTCAAGCACCATCCGGCGCCGGAAGATTGCGAGTACTACATGTGCGGCCCGCCAATGATGAACGCCGCAGTCCAAAGGCTGCTCGAAGACCTGGGTGTCGAGCAGGAAAACGTGTTATTCGATGATTTTGGGAATTGACGGTATGGCGATATTCATTGGAACCGTGGTCATTGTTGTACTTAGCTGCCTTGCGATGAGCCTGGGGCTGATTTTTTCCGGCAAGCCCCTCAACGGCGGCTGCGGAAACAAGCCGCCTGGTTCACCCCGGTGCAAAGGATGCCCGAAAGGAAATCGTGATCATCGCAACGCACAGGATATTGAAGGAGAAGCCACATGTTGAGGTCGATGTTCGTCAGGGATTACATGACAAAAAAGGTCATGACGCTGGACCCTGAAATGGAGATCCTGCGGGCTGCTCATGTGCTGATCAAGCATAACTATTCAGGCGCGCCGGTACTGGATAAACATGGCCGGCTGGTGGGGATTTTGACGGAACGTGATTGCATGCGCGTGGCAACGCAGGCTTTCTATCATGGAACGCCGGGAGGACTGGTGAAAGAGCGCATGAGCCCTGAGCCTGAATTCGTCAGTCCTGAGGACAGTATTCTGGAATTGGCCGAGAAGTTCATAAAAGGCCGTTTTCATCGCTACCCGGTCGTGG
>CAMYKC010000228.1 GCA_947258865.1 uncultured Lysobacterales bacterium | reverse complement strand
ATCAGAATCTGTTTCTAAAGGACGATGGCTGGGACGCAAGGTATGTTCCCGCCCTGATACAGCGTCAGCCGTTCCTGATGGCTACAGGTGCAGATGGGGACGCTGCGAGCCCGGTGGTTTCACTGGATCTCGATCACCCGCGAGTCAGTCAGGATGAAGGGGAAGCACTGTTCGATGCTTAGGGTGAACCCTCAGGCTTTCTGAACCAGAAGATCGCACTTCTGGAAAAACTGCACCACGGACTGCGGCACGGCACCGGATTTATTGACACCCTGCTAAAGCACCAACTGCTAGAGCAGATCACCCTGGATCTCACCTTCAACGATGGCAGGAAGAAGAGCGTGCAGGGTTTCTACTGCATCGCAGAAGAACGGCTTTATAAGCTGAAGGGAGACGTGCTGGAGTCGCTCAATGAGGCTGGCTACCTGCAACCTGTCTTCATGGCCGTCGCCTCACTGTCGCGGATCCGTGAGATTATCGAAAGACGCAACCGTCTCCGAGCGTAGCAAGCATTCCGGGTGACCTGATGACCGACCAGCATGTCCTGAACGACATTAGCCAGGCGATTGCAGAGACAGATGACATCACTGTCGCAGATCTCAGCGATGAACTATTGGCCGCTGATCAGCCCGTAGTCATACGAGGGTTAGCCTCAAACTGGCCCGCCGTCAAACATGGCCTCGAGTCGCCGGACCGGATCATTGAATACCTGCAGGAATTTGACGCGAATAATGTGGTCACAGCGATGTATGCGCCACCCGAAGCAGCCGGCCGGATCTTCTACAACGAGGACATGACCGCCTTCAATTTCGAGTATCGGCGGATGGCGCTTAAGGAAGCCGTGCAGCAAGTCCGGTCTCATGTCGATATGCCTTCACCACCAACGCTGTACATCGGCTCAACCAATGTTGATCACTGGCTGCCGGGATTCCGGGAACAAAATGACTTTCCAGTTGGACATCTTGAACCGCTCGTGAGCATCTGGATCGGCAACCGGACGCGGGTTGCCGCTCACTATGATTTCCCTTCCAACATTGCCTGCATCGTCGCAGGGCGCCGGCGTATTATTCTGTTTCCACCGGAGCAGTTGGCGAACCTCTATGTCGGACCGCTGGAATTCACACCTGCGGGACAACCGATCAGCCTGGTAGACTTTCATGCGCCTGATTATGAGCAATTCCCGAAGTTCCGGGAGGCTGTCGAAAATGCCCAGATATCAGTGCTGGAACCCGGAGATGCCATTGTCATTCCCAGTATGTGGTGGCACCACCTGGAGGGGTTGGATGCCTTTAACGTGCTGGTGAATTACTGGTGGCGCAGCTCACCGTCTTACCTTGGTTCGCCATTAAGTGCGTTGCAGCATGCGATACTCGGGATTCGAGACCTTCCTGAAGCACAACGAAGACAGTGGCAAGAGTTGTTCGATTTTTATGTGTTTAACCCTGATCCGCACGATTTTGAACACATCCCGGAAGTTGCCCGAGGTGTGTTGAATCCTATTGATGAGCAGACCGCTGGTCGATTTCGCAAGATGCTCAGAGACAGATTGTTGTAGGGCGAAAGTGATATGTCAGCTACCAAGGTACAGAATATCGTCGTTGTCGGTGGAGGTACGGCCGGGTGGACTGCGGCTGCCTCTATTGCCAGGCTAATCGGAGCCAACCTGAACGTGGTGCTGGTGGAATCCGATGCCATCGGCACCGTTGGGGTCGGTGAGGCGACCATACCACCTTTCTTGACGATGCATCGTCTGCTGAAGATCGATGAGGCAGATTTTCTGTCCAGGGTGCAGGGAACCTTCAAGCTGGGCATCTGTTTCGAAAACTGGCGGGATATCGGCCATGACTATATCCATTCCTTTGGCTACACAGGCCAGGGCTGCTGGGCGGCAGGCTTTCACCACTTCTGGCTCAAAGCCAGGAAACTTGGTTTTGGTGAAGACTATGGTCGCTACTCGCGGGAGCTAATGGCCGCACGAACAAACAAGTTCGGGCTCGTGCAAGAGGATGGGCTGAGTTATGCCTACCATATTGATGCAACGAGTTATGCGAAGTACCTCCGTCAGCTTGCAGAACAGGATGGCGTCACCCGTGTCGAAGGCAAAATAGTCGATGTCCGTCAGACTGAATCGGGCGACATCTCCGAACTGGTACTCGAATCAGGACAGGTTGTGAAAGGCGATTTGTTCATCGACTGCAGCGGTTTTGTCAGCCTGCTATTGGGCAAGACGCTTGGTACCGAATTCGAAGACTGGACTCACTGGCTCCCCTGCGATCGTGCCATAGCGGTCCAAACCAGGGCGGTTGGTGAGCCCATTCCGTATACACGCTCTATTGCCAGGGAGAGCGGCTGGCAGTGGCGCATTCCATTGCAGACGCGAGTTGGCAACGGGCTGGTCTATTGCAGTGAATTCATGAGTGACGATGAAGCCAGGCACGCCCTGCTTGGCAATGTTGAAGGTGAAACAATCACGGAACCCAGGGTATTGCGCTTTCGCACGGGGCAGCGGGTGAAACACTGGAATCGAAACTGCATCGCCTTAGGGCTAGCGGCAGGCTTTATCGAGCCGCTGGAGTCCACCAGCATTCACCTGATTCAACGAGGCGTAATCCGGCTGATTCAGATGTTTCCCTACGACGGCATCGTCGAGTCGGATCGGGCGGAATTCAATCGCCAGATGGACACCGAGGTCCGTTTTATCCGCGACTTCATCATCATGCACTACCACGTTACAGAGCGGACGGATTCCGAGTTCTGGCGTCGCTGCCGCGCAATGGAGATTCCCGACACCCTCAGGCATCGCCTGGATCTGTTTCGCGAGACCGGACGTGTGTTCGACTCGATAGGAGATATCTTCGTCGAGAATAGCTGGACCCAGGTGATGCTCGGGCAGGGTATTGAGCCGAAAAGCTATCACACCATTGTGGACATGATGGATGATCAGGAGCTTCGTCAGTTCATGCAGATCCAGCGTCAGAACGTGGATGTCGTGCTGAATCAGCTGCCCACCCACCAACAATTTCTCGAGCGTTACTGTCCAGCCGCAATTGCCTGAGGCCCATCGAGCCTAGGACTTCAGTCGCTCCGCGATCAAAGCCAGTACCTGATCCCTTTGTTCCGAGGAAAGGTCACCAAATACGTCTCCCACATCGGCAGGCAGATGGGCTGCGGGGTCGCCATCTGTCTGGAATACGAAATACTCATAAAACGCGCGCCACGAGTCGCGCTGGACGGCGGGCAGCCCGGACATCAGCATCATGCCGTGAATCAGGCTTAGGATCGGCGGGTGATGCGCCCAGCTGGCTTTGTTCCACCAGTAGTTGATCAGGATGTTCAGTGGTTCGAGCGACTCCACGCCGTGCCACCACAAAATCGGGATGTAAACGGCATCCCCAGGTTCGAGAACGGCCTCCTCGGCAGACTCGAGGGCCTCGCGAAACTTCGGGAATCTCGTGTAATCGGGTGCACGCAGGTCCACACAGCTGATTGGCGTGCCTCCCGGCGTTCTCAAGAGCGGTCCAATGTAAAGATTGCGGACTTGATCGGGCGGAAAAACGGTGAATCGCCTGCTGCCGCTGACAACGCACGCGATGTTGTGATTGTTATCGAAATGGGTTGCGATCATCGATCGATTACTTATCCAGATCCGCGGCGCGATGTCGCTGTCGAGCAGGGGCATCGTGTTCTCGCCGAGGAATGACGGCATGATGTTCGGAACGGGGATCGCCTGCAGTGCAACGGCGGGC
>CAMYKC010000227.1 GCA_947258865.1 uncultured Lysobacterales bacterium | reverse complement strand
GTACCCCGTGCCCCAGACCGTGAAGGACTGGGTCTCCGAAGGCAAGTTCATGAAATTCGAGGGGCTTGATATCTTTGTCCATTCATCAGGAAAGGCGCCGGTTGAAGGACACGGCGTGCTGGTTGTGCACGGCTATCCCGGTTCGTCGTGGGACTGGTCCAATGTGGTCCCCCCGGTCGCAAAAAAGACCAAGATCGTTGTTCCCGACATGATCGGCTTTGGCCAAAGCGATAAGCCCAAAAAGGGGACATACAAGGACAATTATTCGCTGATGCGACAGGCAGACATGTATGAGGCCGTGGCGAAAGCCGAGGGGCTGAAGGAAGTTGTGCTGGTCGCCCACGATATGGGCCAGACCGTCGGCCTGGAATTGATGACACGGCATGACGAAGGGAAATTGTCCTTCAAGATTCGTCACGCCATCCTTTTGGACGGCTCCTCGCTGGTCGACATGGTTGAGTTGGTGCCAATGCAAAAGGAACTGCTAAAAAAACCGGACAAGGCTGCAACCGAGCATCTCGACTTCAAGAAGTTCGCCGAGGGTCTGCGAAGCTCGTACGGCAAGGGTAAAGCCACCGACGAAATCCTTAACGCCCAGGCGGCACAGGTGTTTGCCAAAGACGGAGACCTGGTCATGGCGCAGATCCTTCGATACCTGGACGAGCGGCGCGAGTTCTACGACCGCTGGATCGGTACGTTCGCTAATTTCCGTACCGCGCCACTGAGCCTTTACTGGGGAGTCCAGGACCCGGTTGCCGTGATCGCAATGGCTGATCGGATCAAACTGTGGAGTCCGACCACGGACCTCTACAAGATCCAGGAATCCGGACACTGGCCGTCAATCGAAGTCCGCTCTACAGGTAAGAGGTTGATCGAAGTCCCAAGGCCATCAAATACAACGCCTTGGGACTCATTTCACCAACGGAGTGCGAGCAGCTTTTTTTCTTAACCTTAACCAAGAGGTTCAAAAATGCCATCGACTGCAGCAAAAGAAAATTCGACCAGCAGACCCGAGGATTTACAGATCTGGCGAGATGAAGGCCATTTTATAAAAATCGGTGGGCATGACATCTTCGTCCACGCATCGGGCAAACCCCTTAGCGAGGGCCACGGCGTCCTGATCACGCACGGCTATCCCGCCTCGTCCATTGACTGGAAAAACGTGGTACCCCGCGTTGCGCTCCACACACGTGTTGTTATATCAGACTTTCTGGGCTTCGGCCAGAGCGACAAGCCCACCGATGGCACGTTTGAGACCCATTACTCGATGTTCAAGCAGGCCGACCGAGTGGTCGCTGTGGCAGAGAGTGAGGGTCTTAAAGAGGTGGTTCTCGTGATCCACGACATGGGTCAGACCGTGGGCGCGGAAATCATGGCGCGTCACGAGGAAGGCAAACTGCCTTTCAAAATTAAGCACGCGATCATCCTGAACGGATCGACGATGGTCGACATGGTGAACTTCCTGCCTATGCAGGAGCAAATGCTCGCTGCACCAGACCAGGTCCTGGAGGAAGATATCCCCGATGAGAAGTGGATGGACTTACTCCACGCCGGTTTCTCCAAGGAGCACCAGCCCAACGACGGGCTGATAGAAGTGATGATCGCGCAAATCAACGAACATCACGGTAGCCGTCTGATGCCGCGGCTGATGCGTTATCAGCAGGAGCGAAAAGACAACCTGCAGCGTTGGATCGATGGACTGACCAAACTTTCCGCGCCGACCAGTATCTTTTGGGGCCAGCAGGATCCCAACGGTATTGAGGCCATGGCGGACCGGCTCAAAGAACTCCGGCCGTCCGCGGATTTGCACAAATGGCCGGATGTGTCCCACTGGCCGCCGATCGAAGTTCCCGAACGAGTAGCTAAGGCGATTGTCGAGCGGCTCGGGGGCTAGGTTTCCTGACTCAAAGGCCACTCTTTAATCGGCCAGGAGAACGATCAGCGCGGAATACCGGTCTGGCCGTTGTCATGCTGCTCAATATTTTTGGCATGCAAAAAGTCCACATCATCATCAAAATGGAGGTAAGCGATGGAAGTAACAAATGAAATTATTATGAAATACCTCAGGGTCGAAGGGGTCGTACACGCGGGCATCGCCACACCGGAAACGTTGGAAGGCGGTCCGCCTTCTACCGATTTATCCTACGTCATGCCGAGTGCAAAATCCGCGATTGTGTTCGCCTTACCCTTAAATCTCGATGCCATCCCGGACTATCTGGGGAAAAAAGACCGTCTAACCTATGAAACCAATTACATCCGGGTGTCGTCCCTGGGCGACGGCATCGCCGTAAAGCTGGCCAATTTTCTGAAAGTCCAAGGCTACCCTTCCGTGCCACTGGCAGTCAATGAAATCTACCGCGACGGGCCTCCGGAAGATAAGAAGTATATGTATCCTGACATCAGCCTGCGCTATCTGGCGGCGGCATCCGGCGTGGGTTTTTTCGGTTTTTCCGGCAACCTGCTGACAAATGATTATGGACCTGCCATCATTTTAGGCGGCCTGCTGACCGAGGCCGAGCTTGAGCCCACCAAACCCCTGGATAAATCGGAAAACTACTGCGACTACTACAACTGCCTCCAATGTTGCGGCACCTGTCCATCCAAAACGCTGCACGGTCAGGATCTGGTGACGGTCACCATGGGCGGGCACGAACACCAGTACGGGGAGAAGAAATACACCCTGCCCTGCGCGTTTGTGTGCGGCGGGTTCTCCGGCCTGGACCGCTCCGGAAAATGGTCCACCTGGGCAACGGGGCGATTTCCACTTCCCCTGACCGATGAAGAGACCGTTGCTGTGGCACCAATGAACCTTGAGCGTTTTAACAAGCGCCCCCCAGCACCTGGCGGACGTTACCACACCTTTTCGCCTAATCCGATCTACTATGTCTGCTCCAATTGCCAGCTCATCTGCACGCCCGATAAGGAGGAGCGCAAGCGACGAAACAACCTCGTCAAAGAAAGCGGTGTGATCGTTCAAAACGAAGACGGCACCCTGGAGGCCATGACGCCCGAGGAGGCCCGGAAAAGGCTGGATGCCATGGCGCCCGAGAGGCGCGCGCTCTATGAGGGCGAAGTAGAGCCTCTGCCTGAGGAACACAAGTTAACAGAAGAGGAAGACTTTACCCATAAACTCTAAAAGGCTGGTCGAGAAAAGAAAGCAGCCTGCTCTGATTGGTGGCAGGGTTGATCACCTTTAGGACTGTACGGTAGTCAATGGACAACATGAGCGCATTCCTTGAATCACAACCCTTCATTGCACTGTTCCTGGTCATCGGCCTCGGCTATGCGGCCGGCAGAGTCTGCATCGGCGGCTTTTCACTCGGTAGCGGCGCTGTACTCTTTATCGGCCTGGCGGTCGGCGCTATTGCTCCGAAAGCCGCGCCACCGGGTTTACTCGGCACGATTGGACTGGTGGTGTTCCTGTACGGAATGGGAATTCAGTACGGTAAAGACTTCTTTAGGGGACTGGCGAGTCCGTTCGGAATCAAGGCCAACACCCTGGGGGCAGTCGCCGTCGCAGCGGGTTGTGCTGTCGCTTTTTGGACGGCCCGCATCATGGGTTTCGGGCTGGATTTTGCTGCCGGCATGTTTGGCGGCACGATGACAAGCACCGCCAGCCTGCAGGCAGCGCTCGATGCGGCCGGCAACGCCAACCCGGCCACCGGTTATGCAATCGCTTACCCCTTCGGGGTCCTCGGACCTATTTTGTGCTTCTTCCTGTTCAAGACGCTGCTGAAGCCGAAGATTGACTTGCAGGCGCCTGTTCGTCTGGTCGTTGCCGAAGTCCGAGCGGATGAGCGCGGAATTGCCGGCATGGCCGTTTCAGAGGTGCTTTCACGAATCCCTAAAGGGGTGGAGCTTCTGATGATCCGGCGTGCCGGCCACAACATGCGGCCGAACCCCTCCACCCAATTGGAGCCTGATGATATCGTTGCCGTTGCCGGCTTGCCAGACAGCCTCACTCAGCTCAGGCTCGGCAACACTGAAGAGGTGCGCAGAGACCGGCGGGATTTCGACTACGTATTGTGTTTTGTGTCCAAGCCGCAATTCGTTGGCATGAGGCTTAGCGAACTGCCAACTCCGAAAGACTCCTCGGCCACGGTTGTCCAGGTGCGGCGCGGGGACGTCGATCTGCTGCCGCGTCCTGAAACGACGATCGAATACGGTGACCAGTTGGGAGTTATTGTGGAACCCCGGGCGCGCGAAAAGGTCCGGAACTTCTATGGAGACTCCGTCAAGGCGGAATCCGAGTTCAGCTTTGTTTCGCTTGGCCTTGGTTTTGTGCTGGGTGGACTCGTGGGCCTCATCCCAATCCCGATACCCGGCATCGGAACTGTCACGCTGGGGGTCGCCGGCGGCCCGCTCGTGGTGGCTCTTGTCCTTGGATACCTGGGCCGACTGGATCCGTTCAACTGGAACATGCCGGTGGTTGCCAACATCATTCTGCGCAACTTCGGCTTCACACTGTTCCTGGCCGGCGTCGGTATGTCGTCCGGTGCGCCGCTCGTGGAGAATATCGGCGGTTCCGGCATCAGCTTCTTCCTTGCCGGTGTTTGCGTCCTGCTGACGACCGTGCTGATCGTCCTGTTGGTCGGCTACTTCGTCCTGCAGATGAAATTTGACGAGCTTCTGGGAGTTGCATCGGGCACGACCGGCAACCCCGCGATCCTCGCCTACGCGAACCAATC
>CAMYKC010000226.1 GCA_947258865.1 uncultured Lysobacterales bacterium | reverse complement strand
ATCTTCAAACGAGAAGCGATCCGAAGAGCCAGCGAAGAAGGCGTTTAGCTAAAAAATGGTGGGGCGTTGGCTGCCCTAACGGCGAGGCGAATACTGATGTCCTCCCCCGGGGGTAACTGTTTCATCAATGTCCGACTTTCGGCGCCGTGACCCGGCGGCTTATTTGGCACGTACGGACAGTCGTGATTTCTTCAGCACTTTTTCCTTTCGATCTTCCCATGAGATACGCAGACTGATGCGGTTGCGGTTGTCTTCCTGGGAAACGATCAGCTTCAGGTTCAGTAAACCATCTGGCGTCATGCTGATGCTGTCATCGTCGTCACTGAACGACACCTTCCCCTTTGCTATGCCCTCGGTAAGGGCTTTCAGGATGGCCTGGATGCTATCGCGGTTTTGAAGCGATTCGTGGCGAAAGCTGTTCTTTTTTCTTTTCATGGTTCCGTCCTACTTTTCAAAGGGGGGCGTAAGGGTTCAGGTCAGTTCAAAGACCTTCTTGCAGGGATGGTCACGGCTAATCCCGATCACCTGCCCGTCGGGTTCAATAATGGTTACGGCCACACCGTGACCCGCAAGGCCTTCTTTCTTGCGGGTGTTCCGATCCATCGTCGTATCGCATTCGAAATTCACAATACCATGTCTCAGCATGATGCGTTGGCCATGGTGCAAATTCAGATGGCCGTGAACCACGGCGTGGATGCCTATTTCATGGATGAGGTTGGCGCCGTAGGCGGTCAACGGCATATCGACGGGACGGTATTTGGTTCGGATCATGTTGGCCAGAGGGCCGTAATAGAACTCGAAGGGGTTGCCGAACAACTGGCTCCGGAACATTAGATTTACCGTTTTCAGCCCCTTGTCCTGAATGACCCGGGCGATGCGATCATCCAGGCCGGCGTGAAGAAAGAGAAAGGATCCTTGCCGATGGGTCAAAGCCATATCGCGGAAAAACCACGCGAACTCGCCATTGCGATGCAGGAACAATCGCCGCCACTTCATCGCGGCGGCATAGGCTATGCGAATGGAAATGCCCGCCTTCGCGCAATCTTGTTCAAATTGAACCATCTTGCGCCTCATCCGCTCCCACTCGCGCTTCACCGCTGCGTCGGGCATCACCCAGCTAGCGTGGAAGGGAAAGCGGTTTGGCCAGTTCTTCGAAGGATAGAGAATGCGCCGGCAGTCCCTCGAGTCGGGGACCCCGCGAAGTTTCTTTCCGTCCTTCAGATATTGCTCCCACACTTCCTTCAGAAACGGCACCATTTTGGGGCCCATGCGAACGAAGAAGTGTTCGTTGCGGGGGTCTTTCTTCGTGGATATTGAAAGCGTGCCCAAAAGCATGCGAACGTCGTGATTGCCGGCCAGGATCTTCATTCGAGCCCCACGCTCGCGCAGGATTCGAAGCACCCGCAGCAGGCGAAGATTGCTCGGTCCCTTGTCGAAACAATCACCGCCTATGACGAACAGGCCCCTCCGTCCCGCCTTAGTCAACTTCAAGGCATCGTCTTCCGGGCCGGTTTTACTGACGCCGCCGGAGGCAATCAAGGAAGCGATGAAAGCGTCGGCGTCGGCATGAAGGTCCGAGAAGAAAAAAACGCGCCGCTTCGGCCATTTCCAGGGCCCCTGATCGAGAACTTTCTGAAATTCCTTTTTAAGTGAGCGGTGGCTGGCGCGGTCGACGCAGATCGCCTTTCGGCCGCCCTTGATCCAGGGTTGAGATTTTGACGGCAACCCGGTATCGGGCGATTTTTCCTGTTTGCTTTCGGGGTTATTGTCAGCCGTCGTTTTGCGGGTTTTTTTCCTGGCCATTTATGAGTCCGTGGTTTCACTTCGAATAATATGAATAAAAGCCATTGCAAATATAACTTTCTACCCGGGAATTAATCCAGCGCTTCTTTGGCGCGCAGCTTCCAGTCGCCGGCGACGTGACGCCAGCGACCGTCGGCGCCGGATTCCAGGAGCACCGGTCGACCGTGGTGCATGCTGAGGGCATCGACGCGATCCAGTTCCAGGGCGCCCAGATGAAATGCCGCGTAGCGGAATGCGGCTCCATGCCCGACGAAGACCCCGACCTCGCCATCGCCATCGGCACCGGCCAGTTTCGCCATGCGCTGCTCGATGTGATCGGCGACCCGTCGTCCCGCCTCGATCAACGACTCCGCGCCCTGCAAGGGCAACCGGTAGTGGCTGTCTGCCTTCCAGTTTCGAGGTGGCGGAGGATACCTGGGATCATCGTGCAGGATGCTTTCAATCTGCGTTAGCGTCAGGTTGGCGGCACATCCCAGGCCCCGTTCGGCCAGGGAATCGAAACTTGTCACTGATTTGGCGCTGCAGACCTGCGCGAAGATCTGCGCCGTCTGCCAGGCCCGTAACATGTTTGAACTGTCGATGCATGGATACATCGACCAACCGTGCGCCGTGATGGTCTCCATCAGTTCCACTGCACCCTTTTGCGCCTGGGCACGACCCTCGTCGGTCAATGCGAAAGGTTGATGGGCGCTGGGCACGTCGGCAAGTTGATGGTAATCACCATGACGAACCAGGGCGGCGATATGGCCGGTCATTCAGCGGACCCCGAGTCTGGCGGCGAGGGCTTCGACCATGGGGCCGAGCTGCGGCTGCCTGAGCTGCGCCGCGGCCTGTTGCGGCGTTACCCAGGTGCGTTGCCGATGGTTTTCCTGCCAATCCTCGTGCGCAAGCTCGCGGCTTACTTCCATGGAATAAACATGACAGGTAGTGGCGGCGCCCCATTTTTCGTAAACGTAGGATCCCAGGGCCTCGTCACCGATGACACCTTCGACGCCGGCTTCCTCCCGGGCCTCCTCGGCGGCTGACTCCTGCGGCGACATACCGGGTTCCTTGATGCCCTTCGGCACCACCCAGTGTTTTTTCTTGCTCGAGAGAATAACCATGATTTCCGCTTCACCGTTCTTCAGGCGATAGGGGATCACCGCCGACTGGGTGTAGTAATAGGCGGGCCGGTCGCGTAGCTCGGTATCCTGGGGACCGGGAAACGGAAATCTTTCCGGCAGTTCGCCGGGTCGGATTCGGTTTAAACTGCGGCCACATCCGGGCGCCAGTTCCTGCCAGTTATCTGGCAGTTCCAATCGCGCCAACGCGGCCTTCGGCAGGCGCTCGTCTTTCTCTCCGTCAAGATAGGAAAGCAATTTTCTCAAGCCAGGATTGTGACCGACAAGGAGGACGCGGCGGGCCGTTTGCGGAACATCGCCGAGGACCCGCAACAGCTCGCTGGTCGTCGCTTCAAAAATACGCTGATCCTCGACGATCCCCTGGGCCCCCATGCCCATGGCCTTGCATGCCTTTCGCGCCGTCTCGAGGGCACGCGCGGCTGGCGAGCTGATCACGTAGTCCGGCATCAGGTCATTGCGCCAGATCCACGTCGCCATGCGCTGTGCGCCGCGCTTGCCGGGATCGGAAATGGGGCGATCGAAATCGTTGCCCTCCCTGGATTTTTCGGCCTTCCCGTGGCGCAGGAGTAAAAGTTCCCGCGTCATTTCTTTCCCCCAATCAGTTCATTGAGACAGTGTTGGGACAAGGCGTCAAAGTCAACGCCACCGCTGGCTTCAAAAATATCGATACTGGCGAGGCTCTTTAGATAGGCCGACTGGTCGAGCGCCATGCTGTCGCTGAAGAAATGGCCGTCTGCAAACTGGTAGAAAGGGCCCGGCGATTTCATGATCGCTGAAAGCAGCTCTCGTCGTTCATCGATATTGACCCGCTCGACCTTGAGGGGCTTCTCGCTGCCCCGTTCCCAGTTGAGTACCAGGAATGCCGACAAAGTGGCCCGCTCGGAGATGCGCCCGGAGCCATAGACCCTTTCGAGGTG
>CAMYKC010000225.1 GCA_947258865.1 uncultured Lysobacterales bacterium | reverse complement strand
TGGCCGGTGAAACCCTGCGCTATACGATCACCATCAAGAATATCGGTGATGAGGACGCGGTCAACGTTCGGCTGGGGGACTCCACGCCGGCCAATACCACCTATGTGGCCAACAGCACGACTCTAAACGGGACGGCGGTGCCCGACTCGAGCCCGGGCGTCAATCCGCTGCATAGCGGCATCCTGATCAATGCCCCCGAAAACCTCACGCCAGGGTACATGCGGGCCGACGCCGCGCCGGGGGCGGCCGCCAACGTCGCCACGGTGATTTTCGATGTGGTGGTCGATCCCAGCGCCATGAACGGTCTGGTCATCGAAAATCAGGGCTTTGTGAGCGGCGACGGTGCCGGCAGCGGGCCGCAGCCAGACCAGCCCTCGGATGATCCCGACACACCGGTGCCCGACGACCCCACCCGCGATGTGGTGGGCAACCTGCCCCTGCTTTACGCGCATAAGACCGTGGTGCTTTCACAGGACTTCGGCACGCCGGGCATTGTCGATCCTGGAGACGTGCTGCTTTACACCATCGTCATCAGCAACTTCGGCGCGATCCCCGCCACGGGCGTGGTACTTACCGATGCCGTTCCGACCGATACCACGTATGTGGCCGACTCCCTGCGCCTAAACGGCGTGTCGCTGGGACCCGACGGCGGCGTATCGCCTCTGATCGCTGGTCTGCCGGTGCATTCCGGCGACAATCCGGGCGGAGGCATCATTTCGGCCGGCGAAACCGCTGTGGTCACCTTTGACGCCAGGGTCAACGGTGGTGTGCCCGCGGGAACTCTCATCACCAATCAGGGTCGCCTCACCTCCAACGAACTACCGCCGGAACTGACCGATGCCGACGGCGTGCCGTCCAACGGCAACCAGCCGACCGTAATCGTCGTCGGTGACGCCCAGTTGCTCTCCGTGACCAAGCAAGTGCTGGTCGTCGGTGGCACCACCGCCCAGGCCGGGGGGCAGTTGGAGTATGTCATCCGGGTGACCAACATCGGCAGCCTGCCTGCCATCCGCGTAGCGGTGACCGATGATTTGAGTCCGCCCTTGGGCGATCAGGTGACCTACGTGCCTGGATCGGGCACCCTGAACGGTCTTGCAGCCGGGGTGACCTATGCGGGCACGATGCTCACGGCTGACTATGCCGCCCAATATGGTGATATGCAGCCCGGCGTTACCGCCGTGGTGCGCTTTCGGGTGCAGATCGATCCCACAATCGCCATCGGGACGACCATTACCAATACCGGCGCGGTCCGCTGGAACGATCCTCCGCAGACCGCTTCTGCCAGCGTATCTCTTGACGTGGGCGGCACTCCGGGCAGCGCTGCCCTCAACGGTAACGCCTGGCACGACGCCAGTCTGGACAGGATCTATGACAGCGCCGAGCCACGTCTCCAGGGGTGGTCCATCGAGCTTTATCACAACAATCAGTTGGTCACCACAGTATTGACCGATGCCAATGGCACCTATCGGCTCAGCGGTCTGGTGCCCAACGAGGGCACCCCGAACCTCTATGAAATCCGCTTCCGTGCGGCGGGTGCTGGACCGAATACCCCCTCGCTAGGCTACGCCGATTCGCCGTTCACCAACGGACCGCAGCAGATCAGCGACATAACCGTCTCCTCAGGAGGCAATCTGCAGAATCTGAATCTACCCATCTGGCCCAACGGTGCAGTGTACAACTCGGTTGTGCGTGTACCCATTGCCGGCGCCACACTGGCGCTGGTGAACGCGGCGACCGGTGCGGCCCTGCCAAGCCAGTGCTTCGATGATCCGGCTCAGCAGAATCAGGTCACAGCTCAGGGCGGCTTCTACAAGTTCGACCTGAACTTCAGCGACGGGTCCTGTCCAGCGGGCGGCGCCTATCTCATCGAAGTCACACCGCCGGCGACCGGTTACCTGGGCATGCCGTCCCAGATCATTCCGTCCAGCAGTGATGCAACCACACCGCCGTTCTCCGTGCCCGCCTGCCCCGCCAGTGCGGCCGATGCGGTGCCTGGCACCGCCGAGTATTGCGAAGTCGTGTCCTCTCCGGCGGCACCGCCGGTATCGGTCCTGCCGCGCACGGCCAGCACCATCTATCATCTGCACCTTGTGCTGAGCAATGGGAGCGTGCCCGGCCAGAGCCAAATCTTCAACAATTTCATTCCCATCGATCCAGTACTGGATGGGGCCGTTGACATAACCAAGACCTCGGCTCTGATCAACGTGACCCGGGGAGAGCTGGTGCCCTACACGATTACGGTAACCAACGTGTTCGGTGTGCCGCTGTCCGACATCAGCATCGTCGATAGCTTTCCGGCCGGCTTCAAATACGTGAATGATTCCGCTCGCCTGAACGGCAAATCGGTGGAACCAAGCGTCAACGGACTGAATCTGACTTGGGATAACCTCGACTTGCAGGTTAATCAGACTCACACGATCAAGTTGCTGCTGGTGGTGGGTTCCGGTGTCTCCGAAGGTGAATACGTCAACCGGGCGCTGGTGCTCAACACCGCCACCGGGGGCCGAATCTCTGGGGTAGCGAAGGCCACTGTGCAGGTCATTCCAGACCCAGACTTTGATTGCACTGATGTGATCGGCAAGGTGTTCGACGATGGCAATCTGAACGGGCGGCAGGACAAAGGCGAGATGGGCTTACAGGGAGTTCGCTTGGTGACTGTACGCGGCTTGATCGCCGCTACCGATGAATATGGGCGCTTCCACATAACCTGCGCGGCGGTTCCCGACGAGGATCGCGGCAGCAACTTTATTCTCAAGCTGGACGAGCGCAGCCTGCCCACCGGTTATCGCCTGACGACCGAAAATCCACGCATTCAGCGCCTCACCCGCGGCAAGATGATCCGATTCAATTTCGGTGCAGTCATTCACCGCGTGGTGCGTATTGATATCGCCGATGGCGTGTTCGAACCCAATACCACTGAAATGCGAATGCAGTGGATACCCAGGATTGCCCAGTTGCTTAAGGAACTGAAAAAGGCACCGTCCATACTGCGTCTGTCGTATCTTGGCGATATTGAGCGAGTAGGTTTAGTCAAAAAGCGGCTAAAGGCATTGAAGAAGATGATTACCAAAGAGTGGAAACAGTCGGGTGGTGAATACCGACTGACCGTCGAAACCGAAATTTTCTGGCGCCGCGGGGCTCCGCTTGCCGGTCAGTGATAACAGAATGATGGAAACTATATCCTGTACCCCAATAGTATTGCTGAAGTTCTTGCTGAAGCGCAGTGTCGCTATCTTGTGTTTGTGTATTGTCATGTCCGCGAACGCAAAGGCTGCTTCAGGCCTGGAAACAGGGGTAAGAGAAACAGGTGCGCCCGGAAAGGCAACCGAGATGCACCTGCCGGCTGATCAGCCCTTCACGCCATGGATCCATGACCCATCAATATTCGAGGAGGATGAGGGGGATCGCACGGAAATGCGCGAGGTTGTCAAACAGGAAGCAAAAACAATCAAACTCGAAAACCTGGTTCCGCCCATCCATTTCGGTTTGGGTGAAGCGGAAATTACCGATAACTACCTTAAGCTTCTTAGTGATGTGCTCGATAGCATGCACGACCGCGCCAATGTAAGACTCCACTTTGTCGGTCATACGGACTCCCTGCCGCTCAGGCGCGGCCTGATAGAGCAGTATGGCGACAACGTCGGACTTTCGCGTGCAAGGGCGGGCGCCGTCGCCGAGTATTGCCAGCGAGCGCTGAATCTTCCCCCTGAATCCATCTCCTATGAGGGGCTTGGAGATAGCCGGCCGGTCGCAAGTAACGCGACAGAGGAAGGGCGACAGCTCAACCGGCGCGTGGAAGTGCAGGTCTGGTATGACGAAATCATTGAAAAGCAGGTCGAGAAGGAAGTCATCGTCCCCCGGGAGGTGAATCGCGTCAAGAT
>CAMYKC010000224.1 GCA_947258865.1 uncultured Lysobacterales bacterium | reverse complement strand
GCGCAACCGCTGGGACAGACAGCGGGCGCACACCCGCGCTGAGAAGCTGTTACAGGAACATCCGGATCTATGGATTTCGTCGTACCTGGCAGCCAATCCGGCCGGACGCCGGGGTTTCATTGACGCACTGGACTTCGCCTCAGTCGGGCAATTACGCGGAATAGGCTGGTCGGCGCTGTCCGGCCTCGATGAAAAGCCTGAGCTCACCCTGGTCACCGCACGGGCCGGCATGGATTCCGGCGATTTCGATCTCTTGCGGCAATCGATCTTGCGGGGAGATGGTGCTGACCTGCCAAAGGTACTCGCGGCTGCGTCCCGCAAACTGAGCGCCGAGGAATGCATCGATTTGCTGGATTATTCATTGCGGTTGGGCTCCGATACCAAGGCAGCCCTGGCCATCGCCCAACTGGCGCCCGCCCGACTGGACGACCCCGCCGTTCGTGAAATGCTGTTCGATACCCTGGCGGACCGAAACCTGGGGGCAGCAGCGGCCCTGGTGCTCGGTGCAAGTCCGGATCCCGAAATTCAAGTTCGGCTGAAAGAAATCGCGTCGAAAAAAAATGGCCTTGCGCGACAGCGGGCAGCGTTGGCCATCGGCACCCGCCGGACTGACAGGGAGGCAGGGCTGTGAACAGGACATGTAAAGCTTTCGCTGCCGTTTTGTTCTTGCTGGGCATTCCCGGTTTCAATAGCCCCCAGGCCCAGAATCCCCGCATTTCCGAGTGGGTCGAAGACGCCCCGGCCAGCGACGCCGACAGGATTGCACTGGGTTACCCCGTGCCCATCCCGGTGGATACTCCGTTGCCTTTCGACGGATTTCGCAGCTACAGTGGCCTCCACACCCGTCACCAGGACCTGGCTGATACAACGGCCTGGTCGCATGCTATCGAGGTCGGTCAGACCCGCATGGACCGCACCATCTGGGCATACCAACTGGGTGATGCGGACCACATGACCGTCTACGGTCTGCCCGAACACGCCATGCTGACCAATGGCGGAATTCATGCACGCGAATGGCAATCGCAGGAAGTGGCTACCGGTATTATCGAGCTGATTGCGCTGTCAGAGGATGATCACCACCTGATCAGCTACCTGCGCGACAATGCCAATGTGCTGGTCATCCCGGTACTGAACATCGATGGATTTTTACAGACTCAGCGGTTCCCCAGCAAGAACTGGATAGACACAGACCCGAATGATCCTGAATTCTCTCCCCGTGACGGCCGCATGCGGCGCAAGAACATGCTGGGGCCCGACGAGGATCTGTTCACGCAGGGCGACCACCTGCTTGGCGTGGACCTCAACCGTAACAATGCACCTTACTGGGATACGAATCCCGGCCGGTCCTCTGATCAGCCGGAGAGCCTGGTCCACCATGGTGCGTCACCGGGTTCGGAGCCCGAAATTCAGGCATTGGATGCAGCCGCGCAGTTGGGGCCCGCAGACAAACTGAGTATGTACACCGATGTCCACTCCTACTCACAGGTTCAATTCTGGGTTCGGAGCGGTAACCAAGGCTTGACCAGCCTCACGGAAAGATTACTGGCCACCTTCAGAGATCATCATTTAGCTTTCGATTCAGGGAAATACTATTGGTTCGACGTTGCGGAAAATATTCCGCTGAATCAGGGTATTGGTTCGACCGACGAGTATTTCACCCATACCTACCAGGTTCCTGCCTGGACACTTGAAATTGAGCCAACCAGCGGCCTTCACGATGGCTTGCCTGGCCAGGGAGCCGATTATGGCGGGCTGGGCCGTAATGGACATGATGGCTTCATCCTGCCCGACTCGGAGGTCGAACGCGTTCGAACAGAACTTGCGCAAACTTTTGCCGTAGCTTATTACCAGCAGTCGGGTCCCCCTTCGATCGCCGCGGTTCGCTTTATTGACAACGCAAGCGGAGCCGTGGTGGCCGAGACCGAGTGGGATGTAAGCAGTGAAACGACGAGGGAACTTTACTCCTTCCAGGCCCAGCCGCTGCAACTGGAGCGTGAATACACCTTCTGGCTTGCCTTTGACAAGCCCATGCGCTGGCGCGAAGGCGGGCAGCTGACCGTCTTGCCGGGCCAGCCTGCTTCGACACTGGACTTCGACATAGGCGCAACAGTCGGCGACACCGAAATCAGCGTTATTCCCGGCGCAGGGGATTGGCTGGATGATCCCGGTGACGCACCCGATGGCTATCTGCGTTACCGGGACGACTCCCTGTTCGTCACCTTCAGCCTGCCAGCGGATGAAAACAACCTGGCCTTGATCGATGGAACCGCTACGCCCACGATGTCGCTCAGCACCTTTGACATGACCGGAAACCAGACCGATGCCGATCCGTCCACCGTGGCCCGTTGGGTACAAGGCGGCTGGTCCGGTTATGAAGACAGTGAGGGAACTGACCATACCAACACCGGCGGCAGCGACAAATCCATCCAGTTTGACGTCACTTCGGAATCCCTGGGCGATCCCTTTGTGATCGAAGCGGGAACATCATCAGCATGGTACGACCCGTCCCACAACGGCGAAGGTTTTATGCTGGAAATTCTGGCCAATAATCGCGCCGTGATGTACTGGTTTACATACGACCGCGATGGTGACCAGGATTGGTACCTCGCCGAGGGGGAAATCCGTGGTAACCGCATCCTGTTTCCCGAACTGATCCAGGCCTCGGGCGGAGAATTCGGGCCCGGCTTCGACCCTGACAATGTCACTCGCAAAGCCGTGGGATCGGCCAGTTTCATCTGGTCGGGCTGCGACACCGGCGCCATGGACTGGTTGATCGACAAGGATGGTAACGGGCGGCGTCATGGCCGCATGAACCTGCAGCGGTTGTCCAGAGTAATGGGCATCGATTGCGGCAGGCCGTCACTGCCACCTGAGATCGAAGCGGGCCTGTTGAGCGGCTCCTGGTACGACCCGACGCATTCCGGTGAAGGCTACGTACTGGAAGTTTTGACCGATCGACGCGTGCTGGTGTATTGGTTCAGCTTCGACCCGCAGGGAAACCGCCGCTGGTTTTTCGGTGTCGGTGATGTCCGGCAGGGCAAACTTGTGTTCGACGAGATGTTCACCACCCGCGGTGGAATTTTCGGTGCTGAATTCGACCCGGAAACGGTTGAACTTGAACCCTGGGGCTCACTGGAACTGGACCTGGAATGCGACTCAGGAATCGCCAGCTTCACACCGACCGAAGCAGGATTCCCTGCCGGTGCCCTCAACCTCATCCGCCTGACTTTGCTGGCGGGCCTTTCCTGCGAGGGCTGATTTCTGACCGGAAAATCGACCGCAGAAGTTACACGGGAATGAGCCTGCTGTTCTATAATCCCTGCTCTCGGGATTAATCAGGCGCTCGTCATATTGAAAGCCTTCATCTTGTTCGCTCTGCTGTTGTTTATGGTTGTTCCGGTGCTTGCCACGGAACACGTGGATATCGTCGAGCGCGCGATTACGGCCATTGACAATGATTTCCAGGATTCCTGGGCGTATACCGAAAAATCCATGCGGGATGATTCCGTGTTTTTGGCAAGCTACGATCCCCGCCGCCCCGAAAATGAGCAGTGGGAACTGGTTTCCGTGGACGATCGCGATCCCTCCAGCGAAGAGCTCGAATCGTTTCTTGCCCGGAAACTCGATCAAAGCAGTGATGAGACAGATGAAGATCACCGCCTTGAGAAAACCATCCAGCCTGATACGTTGACCCTGCTCGAAGAAACCAGTGACCACTGGCTGTTCAGCTTTGTGCCGGCCGAAGATGATGACAGCGAAAAGTTCATGCAACACATCGATGGCACGTTGAAAGTCGTCAAGGACGGCCATTACATCGAGTATTTTGATCTGCGCAACGAGGCGCCATTCAAACCGGCGATGGGCGTAAAGGTCAAGACATTCAAAACCCGGCTGACGTTCGGCCCCGCGGCAGCAAAAG
>CAMYKC010000223.1 GCA_947258865.1 uncultured Lysobacterales bacterium | reverse complement strand
GCCCGTGCCAGTAGAGCATGGCAATCGCGTAGTGTGTTTCTGCGTAGATGGTCGGAATGACCGAGTCAGCCGGGGCGTCCGCAACGGCACGCCACTCCTGCATGGCAGTCGCGTAGTCACCGTAGCTGTAGGCGTTGAGCCCGTCCTGGTAGTCGGCCATAACGTCAGCGCTGATCAACAGGAGAAACAGCAGCAGGAGATACAAAGGAGTCTCACTTCCCTGCTCCCGCCTGCGGCGGAAGGCGGCTGCACTCGACGGCATTTGAAAGGCGCTCGACCCCTCTGGTACCGCTCGCTTTGCTCGACTTACCCAACCGGGGTCGGCGGGCCGCCTGCGGCTCCAAAACGGGGCAATCATGCGTGAACACCCGTTTGCAGCAGGCGCCGCTGTTCGCCCTCGAGCACCAGCGCGGTCAGCACGCCGGTATAGAAAGCGCCGGTATCGATGCCGATGCGGTTGGGGTGAAACGCGACCTCTTCGGTAATGGAGTGGCCGTGTACGACGACATGATCGTGCTGTTGCCTGCTGCCGGTAAAATCCTCGCGTATCCAGAGCAGGTCGTCGTTGCGTTGATCGGTCAGCGCCACGCCGGGCCGGATGCCGGCATGCACGAAGCAGTAATCCCCTTCGACATGGATCAATTCACATCCATTAAAAAATTCAAGGTGGTGCCGCGGCAATCGTTCCTCGAGCCCGTCCCTGAGCCCACCCAGGTCCGATCGTATCAATGCAGATCCCGGATCGACGCCATAACTGCGCAAGGTGTCCCGTCCGCCGAAATTCAGCCAGCCGGCGGCCGCCGTCGGGTGCTGCAGGAAATCCAGCAGGGTCTGCTCGTGGTTTCCCAGCAGGCAGACCGTTTCGAATCCCGGCAGTGGTGTTTCAAGCAGCAGGTCGATAACTTCTTTGGAATATTCGCCGCGGTCGATGTAGTCGCCCAGGTAAACAAGGACTTTTACGCCGTCGTAACCGGCGGCGTCGGTCTCGATCATGCGGTGAAGTTCCAGCAGCAAATCGACCCGGCCATGAACGTCCCCGATGCTGTACACTCGCCGGCCGGGAGCAATCGATGGCGTAACCGGGTCTGGCTCCGGAGCGGTTCCCCCCAGCCATTTGCTAATGAAGTTTCGCAAGCCAGGCCTCCATTTCCAACAGTGCTTCCGGATCGGTGCTCGCCAGGAGCAGCCGTGTCACGGCGAGTTCGGGGTCACGCCGGGCCAGTGCCTGGATCAGCGTGCCCGGCCGCGCGCGCCAGGCCAGCAGCAGCTGGTCCCGCAACATGGCAACCGCCTCGCGGTCCATGAAGGGGTAATGGGCCAGCCCGATCTCCACCCGGGTCGAAAACAGCGAGGAGTGGGTCCGGCCGGTGAAAATCGACATTTTCCACGGCTCGATGATGGTCTCCGGCTCGTCGTGCAATATCCAGCGGATGGTTGCCAGGCGCAGCCAGGCCGACGGCTGCGCGGGCGCCTGTTGCAGTGAACTTGCGGCTTCCGCCGCGGATTGCTGGTAGGTGTCGCGCCGTTCCAGGGCCGGCGAATAGGGATCGAGCGCGCGCAGGTAGTGCAGCAGGCTGAGGCCGTCGTGGTAACGGTAATGATCGTGGTAGGCGATGGCCTCGCGGGCAAACCGGATCAGCACCGGCAAGCGGTCGCTGGGAATTTGCCGGTCCTGGTGATAACGGGCAATGGCGATATCCACCGGCAGGTAACGAAAGCTGGCTTGCAGTCGTGGCCAGGCAAGCAGCAGTGTTGCAATGGCCAGGATCGCGGCCGGGAAAATCAGAGAAAGCTTTGAATTGCCTGTACTACGGCGCATCAGCCGGAGTAATACTTACCGTAGCGGCCATAGTGATAGTAATAACCGGAATCCCCGTAGCCCATGCGGCCATAACGATCCAGGTCCACCTGCTGCAGCACGATACCGGCGATGTCCACGCCGGCCCGGTGCAGTTGGTCAACAGCTGCTTTTGCCACTTTGCGCGGCGTCTTGTCCCAGCGCACGACAAAAAGGGTTTTATCCACCACCCGGCCGATAATCCGGGCATCCGCAACCGCCATCACCGGAGGCGTGTCGATAATGACCAGGTCGTAAGCCGATTTCAGCATCGTCACGATTTCCTGCATGCGGTTCGAGGAGAAAATATCCGTCGCATTGGCGTAGTCGGCGGTGCCGGTCGGCATGAAATCGACATGACCCGTTTCGTCGCGAACGATGAATTCCGACAGCGGCGCGTCACCGGCCACCACCAGGTCGGACAAGCCCTTGAGCTTCCCGCGCAGGTTCAGTTTCTTGCCGATGCTGGAACGGCGCAGATCCCCATCCACCAGGATGACGTTCTTGCCGGATGCGGCCAGCACGCGGGCCAGGGCAATGGCCAGCGTGGTCTTGCCCTCTTCCGGCACGGATGAGGTCACCTGCACGGATTTCACCGGTTTATCCGGATCGGACAGGGCCAGCGAGAATTTCAGGGAATTAATGGCTTCCACCAGCCCGGAATTGGGTTTCTCCAATACGTACTCATGCGGTGTGGACTTGCCCGGCACGATGGGGATCAGCCCGATCACGAATTCGTGCAGCGTGTTCTGCACCTGCTCCGGACTCATCATGCCGGGATTCAGCACCTGCAGCGCCAGCACCAGCCCACAAGCCGCCAGGAAACCCATCAGGATGTACTGGGTCAGCATCTTTTTGCGGTTGGGATAAGACGGCCAGCCCGGCACTTCAGCGGCCGAAATAATCCGGGCGTCAGACTGTTCCAGGCTTTGCGTGGAGCTGGTCTCCTTGAACCGGCCAAGAAAGGTTTCGAACAGGGCGCGGTTCGCAGCCGCGTCGCGTTGCAGCGCCCGCAACTGGATGGCTTCCTGGTTCTGCTCGCTTGTCTCTCCCCGCGCCTCGCGCAGGCTGCCCTCCAGGCTGGCCACGCGGGTGCGGGCGAATTCGACTTCGTTTTCCAGCCCGATGGCGATGCGGGCCACCTCCGAGCGAATCCGCTCGCGAATCTCGATGATCTCGGCCTGCACCTGCAGCATGCGCGGGTGCTTGGGGCCGTATTCCACCGAGAGTTCGGACTGGCGGCTCAAAGCCTGCGCCTCCTGCGAGCGCAGCTCCTGCACCAGCGCGGAGGACATGACTTCGGAAGCGGTCTCGACCCCCACGCCGCCACCCTGCAACAAGCGGCGCAACTGGTTCAGACGCGCATTCACCTCGGCCAATTCGGCGCGCGCAATGATCAACTGGCTGTTGAGCTCGGAAACCTGTTCATCCAGTATGCTCAGGCCGGTGTTCTCGGCCAGGCCGTGCTCGTCACGGTAAATCTCTACCGCCCGCTCGGATTCGACTACCTTGGTCTCCAGTTCCGCCAACTGCACCATCAGCCACTCGTTGGCTTTCTCGGTGGCCTCGAACCTGGCTTCGAGCTGATTGATGATGTAGGCCTCGGGTACCTCGTTGGCGATCCGGGCGGCCGTCCTGGGATCGAGAGAGGAAAACGTTATGTTGAGCACCATGCTCCACTCGATCGGCTCCACCTTGAGCTTACCCAGGAGAATATTGGTGGCCGTGGACACCTGCTGAATCCGCTTTTTCTCTTCCGGATCCTGTGTCACGGCTGCGCCTGCCTGCGGGGGCGCACGTTCGGTGTCACGCCCGATGGCCTCCTTGATGGTTTTTTTCCAGCCGGCGGGTATCCATGTCTTCGGAGTCAGGTATTTCAGAAAATCGAACAGGCTTTTCTCGGGCTTGCGCAGGGATGGATTGAACTCAGGATGCTCCAGCAGGTTCAGCCGCTCGATCACCTTGGCCGCCAGTACACGCGAGCGCAGCACTTCGACCTCGCTCATCACGTCTTTTTGGGAATTGCTGCCGCTCAGCACCGTTTCGATATCCACCACCCGCGATTCAGGCACGCCAATCAGCATGGTGGACCGGGC
>CAMYKC010000222.1:1552-5490 GCA_947258865.1 uncultured Lysobacterales bacterium | reverse complement strand
GCTTTCTGCACCTGAGCAAAATTCTGGTGGAAGCGGGAACCGCTGTTAAACAGGGCGACCTGATCGCGGAGATCGGCGCCACGGGCCGCGCGTCGGGGCCGCACCTTGACTGGCGAATGAACTGGCTGGACCGCCGCGTTGACCCGCAATTGCTGGTCGAGGGCAGCCCGGATTCCGGTGCTGAGACCGAAGACTCAGGTGCGCGATAGCTCCAGTCGAACCGGCGCGCCGGCACCCGCTACGTAACCACCTTCGACACCCTTGGTTACCACCGAAACCGCATTATGGGGATGCAGACTCTCGTAATGCGTGCAGCGCGCCCAGAAATCCAGAATGCGCTCATCGGCATTCAGTGCAATCTGGATGCGGCGTCCGGCATCTTCGCAAAACATCAGGTTCTGACCGTTGAGTCTTGCAAAGGCCTGCTCGTCTTCGCGCTTAACCGTCGCCTGCACGGGTGTCTTCAGGGAATGCTCAATCTCGTCAATGAGCTCCACGATGGGAAACATGTCGAAGGTCGGAGTGAGGCGAACGCGGATTTCTGCGGCGCTGCGCTGGCTGTGCGGCGTGGCCATAATGCCCTCTTCGCTGCCCAGCCAGTCATGCATCTTCTTGAAATTTACCTGTTCCTGCCCGAAGAAGTCGTGGCGGAATTTTTCCTGTATCAGCTGGCGGGCCAGGGCCGCTGAGCACGGACAGGTACTGGAATACAGAATCTCCAGACCCATCTCCAGGCTGAATTCATTGCCTTCCAGGATTCCGATCATCGAAACCGGGTAGCGGCGCCATCCCACATTATCGCTTTCCAGGGCAGGCCGCCGGGTGACGTAATCGAAATCCACCCTGATCAGGGCACGATCGCTGAGCCCTGCATGCGAATCGAGAAATGAACGCAACAGCTGCCGTAGCGTGCAGGGGTTCAGGGGACGTTCGCCAAACCCCTGGTCCAGGTGCAGGTAAAGCCTGGACATGTGTATGCCACGCACATCGGGATCAATGAGGTTCACATACGCCGTGACCAGCGCGGTGGACTGGATCAGACCGCCGGCGTCGTCTTCGATGCGAACCGGCATCTCGATCTCGTTCATGCCCACCCATGCCAGCTTGCCGGCCACTTCCGCCTGCGCATCGTTGGCAATGTCGGGCATATCCCGTAATACACTCTCAAAAGGAGTCATTTGGTCTTCTCCGCGCTCGAATCGAATATATCGGTCTAATCAGACCTGATCTCAAGTGCTTTTATGGCATCAAAGTGGCATTATCGTTCATAACGACTTGTTCAGGCAAAGTTTATGAATGGCGTTCGTTCAGCAGCACGGCCGATGCCAGGCTGGGAACACTTTGCCCACGTAGCGGATATCGGCGTTCGCGGGTTCGGTCCGAGCATGGAACGGGCTTTCGAGCAGGCCGCCCTCGCCATGATCTCAGTGATTTCAGACCTGAGCACTATCCGGGCATGCGAAACAGTCGATATTGCGTGCCGGGCACCGGATGCCGACTTTCTGTTGGCCGACTGGCTCAATGCCATTGTGTTCGAGATGGCAACCCGGAATATGCTGTTTTCCCGCTTCGAAGTCACCATCACGGAAAATCGCTTGCGTGGCAGAGCAAGCGGCGAGGCAGTTGACGTTGCAAGACACAAACCCGCGGCGGAAATCAAGGGCGCCACCCTCAGTGAACTTAAGGTCACTCAAACTTCGGACGGACGCTGGATAGCACAGTGTATTGTCGACGTCTGAACCCATTCATTTCGGGAAATTTCTGATGGATATCAACACGTTTTCAAAGATCAACGACAATCGATGGGAAATTGAACCCCGCGGCAAGATGCGGGTTCCCGCGGTCATCCATGCCAGCGAAGCACTGATTCGGGATATGGATGACAAAGTGCGCGAACAGATCGTCAACGTCGCCACACTTCCCGGTATTGTCAGCGCCGCCCACGCCATGCCGGACGCTCACTGGGGATACGGTTTTCCCATCGGCGGCGTCGCCGCCTTCGATCCGGCCCAGGATGGGGTGATTTCCGCAGGTGGTGTGGGCTTCGATATATCCTGCGGCGTGCGGACGCACCTGACCGGGCTTGGCCGCAATGACATCGAAAGCCAGCGGAATAAACTTGCAGATGCCCTGCTCAGGAATATTCCCGCCGGTATCGGTTCGCGGGGCGATATCACCCTGGGCAAGCGCGGCATGGATGACATGCTGGCCGGTGGCGCAGGCTGGGCACTGTCCGAGGGTTATGGCGAAGCCCGGGACCTCGAATTCATCGAGGACAACGGTCGCGCGGATGGGGCCCTGCCACGACACGTGTCCCAGCGGGCACGCCAGCGTCAGTGCCGCGAAATGGGAACTCTCGGCTCGGGCAACCATTACCTGGAAATCCAGGAAATTACCGACATTCATGACGCGGAAACAGCCCGCGTGTTCGGCCTGGTTAAAGGAGAGTGTGTTGTCACGATTCATTGTGGTTCGCGAGGTCTGGGCCACCAGATCGGTACCGAATTCCTGCGTGAAATGGCCATGGCCGCAGCGGACTACGGTATTGCCCTTCCCGACCGCGAGCTGGCCTGCGCGCCGATTGAGTCCGAAATCGGGCGCAGGTATACAGGAGCAATGCGTTCGGCCATCAATTGTGCTCTTGCCAACCGACAGATTCTCGGGCACCTGATGCGCGAAGTGTTTCATCCATTCTGGCCGGGTCTTGAACTGAATTTATTGTTTGACGTCTCGCACAACACCTGCAAACCGGAGTTTCACATTGTGAGCGGTCAGCGAAAAACACTCTACGTTCACCGCAAGGGCGCGACGCGGGCCCTGGGGCCGGGGCACCCGGGCATTCCAGAGAAATTCCAGTCAACTGGACAGCCGGTGCTGATCGGCGGCAGCATGGGCACCGAATCCTGGGTGCTGGCCGGTATGGAAAGCAGTGAAGACACGGCGTTTTCGTCGGCCTGCCACGGGGCCGGGCGCTGCATGAGCCGCAACCAGGCCCGCAAACGTTGGCAGGGCCGGCAAGTGGTCGACGGACTCGCGGAACGGGGAATCACGGTCCGCAGCCCTTCCATGCGGGGTGTCGCGGAAGAAGCACCTGGCGCTTACAAGGATGTATCAGAGGTCGTACTGGCATCTGAAAACGCAGGGCTTGCCAGGAGGGTGGCCCGTTTGAAACCCGTTATCTGTATCAAAGGCTGATACCGCGGGAGGCCGCCATGCGACCGATCGCGGGCATCGCCCGATCCTACAACCAGAGGCATGCCGTTCCGGCCGGTATAACTAGACCTTCCAACCGAGCACAGAGCACACGCGAGGTTCCAGTTCGTTCAACGGCAATCGGGCCAGGTCGAGAGTAAATTCTTCTGTCAATCTGCCCGCCAGCGACTTGCTCATGTGCCGGCGCAGACGTCCCAGCGTTTTGGGATCGGCGATGACCGCCAGGTGGTCGAATCTTCCCATATTGACGGCTTTGTCAAGCTTTTGCGCCAGGCTACGCGTGAACTGATCTTCGGCGTGGTCATGGGGATCCGAACGTGGTTTCTTCGAGTGGCTGCCCGGACCCTGCACGTGAAATGAACGTCCACTGGTGTCTGAAACCAGGTCCCGATTGGCCAATTGCTGCGCCTCGGAAACCAGCTCCGTCACTTGTTTGAATTGATAGGGTTTTCTCTTGAGTTCGAGGATCCGGGCCTGGCCGCTGTCTGCCACCAGTACCCAGTGCTTGGATCGTGGATTCAACATTTGCGAACCTCCACTTAATGCATAGCACACAGTGGAGATTCCTGTCGTGATGTACATCAGAACGGCATAAAAAAAGCCACTGGAAAGTGGCCTTTTTTATGGATGGTCGGGGCGATGTTGTGCCCCTTCTTCTGTAAGTTACCCGAGTGTCAGCGCTTCGCTTCCCTGCTCGCGGCTCCGCCGCAAGGCGGCTGCGCTAC
>CAMYKC010000222.1:0-1441 GCA_947258865.1 uncultured Lysobacterales bacterium | reverse complement strand
CTTCTTCCGAACACCTCCTTCGGAGGTTCGAATCCTCATCTCAATGATCCATAAAAAAAGCCACTGGAAAGTGGCCTTTTTTATAGATGGTCGGGGCGAGAGGATTCGAACCTCCGACCCCTGCAACCCCATTGCAGTGCGCTACCAGACTGCGCCACGCCCCGACGGTGATGAATCGCGTTACCTGCTCCCGCAGCCAGGGTGCGGAAGACAGCTCTGCGCGACTTTCGTTAAATCTTGATGCCTAATTGACGATACCGGAATAGGCGGTCGAACAAAAACTCAGCGTTTTAAAACCTGAAGCACCTGTTCCAGCTCCATGCGGACCTGGCGGATGATCTGCTGGCTGCGATTGACGTCATCGCGGGCTTCTTCGCCCTCCAGCATTTGTCGTGCGCCGCCGATCGTATAGCCCTGCTCATAGAGCAGGCTGCGAATCTGGCGGATCATCATGACATCGCCGCGTTGGTAATAACGGCGGTTTCCCCGGCGTTTCACCGGTTTAAGCTGCTCGAATTCCTGTTCCCAATAGCGAAGCACGTGGGGTTTTACACCACACAATTCGCTCACTTCGCCGATTGTAAAATATCGTTTTGCCGGTATCGGCGGAAGATCTCGGTCAATCCCCGGATCCAACATATGCTTCCACCCTTGCGCGTAGTTTTTGACCTGGCCGGAACGTCACAACGCGGCGGGCGGAAATTGGAATTTCCTCGCCGGTTTTGGGATTCCTGCCTGGCCTTTGGTTTTTTTCACGTAACTGAAAGTTACCAAACCCTGAAAGCTTGACGTTTTCGCCCCCTTCAAGAGCTGTTCTGACCGCCTCAAAAAATGCGTCCACAAATTCTTTGGCTTCCCTTTTGTTCAAACCGACTTCTTCGAACAGGCGGTCTGCGATATCTGCCTTTGTCAGTGACATAATTATCCTCTCAACTGGGCACCCAGTCGTCGAGCCAGTTCCGAAACCACGGTTTCGATCACCGAATCAACGTCTTCGTCCTTTAGAGTGCTAGAAACGTCTTTAAAAATCAAGCTTATAGCGAGACTTTCGTAACCTTCTGTTAAATTTACACCTTGATATACATCAAAAACAGCCACTTTTTCCAATAATGGACCAGCACTGGAAGTGATGCACTTCTTGACCTGATGGTAGGTTACATCATTTGGCAATAATATTGCCAAATCACGCCGTATTGCTGGAAAGCGCGAAAATTCTTTCACGTATGGCACTTCTCTTTGAAGCAAGAAATTCAGGTCCAGTTCGAAAGCAAATGCATTTTTCTTGATTTCGAAGGCCTTTAGGACCGCCGGATGGACCGCGCCGCACCAACCGACTACCTTGTCATTCAGCTTTATGACGGCGCTGGCTCCGGGGTGCATCCAGGGCAGTTCTCCGGGTTCAAACAGGAGCTGTTCCTGGCTCCCGCGCAACGCGAAAAGG
>CAMYKC010000221.1 GCA_947258865.1 uncultured Lysobacterales bacterium | reverse complement strand
CGTTGATCGCCAGCACGGCCGTCGCGATGAGCAGCAGCACGGGAAACCGGAGTGATTCCAGGTAGGAAATGACCTTCGACTTGATGCTTTTCACGCGGCCTCCTTTAGATTTTTCCTGCGGATCAGACTGACCACGGGCATCGGCAGGTACAAAGCATAGATTAGAAAGATGACAAGAGCCATCTTGTCTGCCCCAAAGTGATCCATACCCAAGCCTACCAGCAGCGGGCCCAGCACCGTTCCTGCGCCCCAGCAGGCAGTGAACATGGTCGTTGCAGCCGCCAGAATGGCGCCTTTGAATCGCTCGCCCACAAGAATCACACCCAGAGCGTAAATCATGCCTTCCACGCCGCCGAAAACGAAAGCATAGAACTCGGCGACAAAGGGAAGCTGTATCAGCCGCGGCATCAGCAACAAGCCGGCCATGGTCAGAAGAACCATGACCAGCAGCATGGCCATTCGGTTGACGCGGTCAGCCAACCTGCTGAGGGGCATGACCAATATCATCGTTCCCAGGCCCATTATGGTCAGCAGGTAAAGCGTCGAGTTTTCACTCAAACCCAGGCTCATGCCGAACAGCGGAAAAAAGGTCAGTACGGATTCCGCAGCTGCGGCGTAAACGACGTTCGCCATCATCACGGCCGGCGCCAGCAGGAACACCTTCCACAGACCAGCGGGCTGCTGATCAGGATGTCCCATCGTCCGGTGCGAGACAATGAACAGGGGAATCGCAGAAGCCAGTATCAGGGCGCAGGTTGCATAAAAAGGCAACATTCCCTCCGATCCGGTGAGGATCAATAATAACGGCCCCAAAGCGAAGCCCGCCGCTCCGAGCGAAGCGTATAAACCGATGATTCTGCCGCGCCGCCATTCCTCGGTCATTTCATTGATTAACGCTTCGCTGGATATCCAGAGCAAAGCGGTACATCCACCGATGATGAATCTCAGGGGAAACCAGAACCACACGTTGGGGAACAGACCGGCCAAAACGAACAAGACCGCCAGAACCACGGTCACCAATTGCATGACCCGTGAAGGTGCAAATCGCCGCAGCAAGCTGGGTGCCCAGGGCGCAATGAACATCACCGCCAAAGCTTGCGCAATGGTGTTCAGGCCAATCAGGGTCTTGCTGACTCCCTGGGCGTCCAGCACCAGAGCGAGAAGCGGGAAAGTAATCCCGTAGACGAGATTAACGACAGCCATGGCGGCAATGACACCCACCAGACTGCGTTTTCGCTGGTGACGGGTCAGGGTCATCGGACCGGCTTCCCTGCCAAAAGATCAATCATGCGGATCCGGCAAAGCCTGGATGGACTTGAGGTAAGCCGCTATGGCCGCGCGGTCGGAAGCCTCCAGCTTGGCAATATTTTCCTGCACCTCTACCATCGTCCCGCCCACCAAGTCGAAATCGGGTGTGAACCCGGATTCCAAAAAGTAAGCGATATCCTTTTCTGTCCAGCCGGCGAGCCCGTCTGGGTGGGGAGTGATGTTAGGCACCCTGCCCTCACCGTCCGGGCTTGGGCCGCCGGCCATCCAGCGCGTCCGGTCCAGGCCGCCGAAACGGTCGCGCGGCGTGTGGCACTCCGCGCAATGGCCGGGTCCTTCGACCAGGTAACGACCCGTTTTAATGAGTACATCGACGGATCCGCCGTTGGTTACCAGATCCGGATCGAGGTAACGCATTTTCCAGAGACCGATTCCCCTGCGCAGGTTCCAGGGAAACCCAATCTCGTGCGCCCCAATCCGGCTGTCGGTGGGCTCAAAAGCGTCGAGCCGGGCTTTCAGGTCAATGACATCCCGAAGATCCATGCGCGTGTAGGATGCATAAGGAAATGCCGGATAGTAATGTACGCCATCCGGCGAAACGCCGCGCATCATCGCGTTAACGAATTCCAGCGTACTCCAGGCACCGATACCTTCCTGCAAATCGGGGGAAATATTCGGCACCCGGAAGGTACCGAATGCCGTTTTCAGTTCCAGCCCGCCGGCCAGGTCAACCCCGTGACAGGAGGCGCAACCTCCGGCATGAAAAATCCTTTCCCCGTTCGCGAAATCCGGAATATGATCCGGCAGCTCTGAAATGCGGATCAGGTCAGGGCGCGTGAGAAACCAGAATGCCAGAACAGACCCGGCCAGTAATGGGAAAAGCCAAATGAGCAGGCTTTTCATCGCACCGGGACCCTCAGGGGTCTAATCCTCGTCTTCTACCCGGTATCCCTCGTGGCAGGCTTTGCAGGCCTTGAAGACGGGTCCCGCTGCCGCATTCAATCCCTCCAGGTCCAGCGGGTTCGCCGCGATGGCGGCGTCAACGGCCTCGTCGAAGGAAGTCAGCTTGGCGTTGAAACCCTCCCTGTCGCTCCAAATCGTTTCCCTGGCTTCGGTGTCGTAACCGGTCTCACTGCCTTGCGGGAACATATCGCCGAACACCTTGGCTGCCTCGGACCAGGTCTGGAAGCTCGCCATCACGACAGCAGCGTCGAACTCCAGTTCCCCTTTCGACATTTTCGCGATGGGCTTGGCGGCATCGCGGACACCCTCCATCAGCTCGTGGCGCTCTAGCTGCGGAGGCTCACCAGCCACAACCGGAGTCAATGTAAGCAGCATGGGCAAGACACTGAATTTCAGTAAAAGTCGCACCATTTTTTCCTCTCCATCATCTTCAGGTGAATTAACCAGTGCCGGAGTATAAGCCCTGTCTTCTTATGTCGCTAATGTTTGACCTGAATCAAACAATGTAGGCAGTTTTGTCATCATATCTTGATATGCTGTGCAACTGAAAAACCCCGTCTCCGGAGACGCATAATGTCGACAACAAAAACGCCGAGAAAATACGTATATCTGTTCAATGAATTCGATGAAGCCACGACCAAATTTGATGGTGACTGGGGCGGTGTTCGTAGTTTGTTAGGCGGCAAAGGCGCCAACCTGCTGGACGCCACCAGGTTGGGCATCCCGGTTCCCCCGGGCTTTACGGTCACGACGGAAGGCTGTAATGACTATCTTGCTTCCGGGGAACAGTTCCCGGACGGCCTTTGGGACCAGGAACTCGTAGCCGTTGCCGAACTGGAAAAGATGACCGGAAAGCAGTTCGGCAGTGTCGAAAACCCCCTGCTCGTCTCCTGCCGTTCCGGCGCGCGTTTCTCGATGCCAGGAATGATGGATACGATCCTGAACATCGGCCTGAACGACGAAATCGCAGCTCAGCTGGCTACCCGGACTCACCGGCCACGTTTCGCCTATGACCTGTATCGGCGCCTGGTGCAGATGTTCGGGAGTGTCGTGATGGGTGTTCCTGACGAAGTGTTCGAAGCAGTGATTACGGCCCAGCGCCGCGAATCCCACGCCAGGAACGATTCCGAACTCGACGCCCGGGCATGGCAAGCGGTAACCGAGCGATTCAAGGAAATCATTCGCACCTATACCGGCAAGGAATTCCCGACTGACCCGAATGAACAACTGAAACAGGCCACCGAGGCCGTGTTCAAATCGTGGAACGGCAAGCGGGCCATCGATTACCGTGAAGCGGCCGGTATCGATCACAATCTGGGGACCGCGGTCAATATCCAGACCATGGTATTTGGAAATATTGGCGACGATTCGGCAACCGGGGTATTCATGTCGAGGAATGCAACGACCGGCGAGCCGCAACTGGAAGGCGACTACCTTATCAACGCGCAGGGCGAGGATGTCGTGGCCGGCACCCGCGCGACCTTGCGGATTGGCCAATTGAAATCCGACATGCCCGAAATGTTTGATGAACTGGAGGAGATTGCCCACCGGCTCGAACAGCATCACCGCAATATGCAGGACATGGAATTCACCATCGAGCAAGGCAAGATGTGGCTCCTGCAGACCCGCGACGGCAAACGTACCGCCCAGGCAGAGGTGAGGATTGCGGTTGACATGGTGGACGAAGGCCTGATCACGCGCGAACAAGCCGTTTCCAGGGTACAACCGGACCAGGTGGATTTCTTCCTG
>CAMYKC010000220.1 GCA_947258865.1 uncultured Lysobacterales bacterium | reverse complement strand
GGGAACCGCAATCAACTGCTTTATCGGCCCGGTGATGAAGGAATATGTCGAAAAAATTGAAAAAAGGGCCTCATCGCACGGTTACACCAAGCCCATCCTGATGCTGCAGGTAACAGGTGGTGTCGTCCCCTCTCGTGAAGTCGTCCAGACGCCCTTGTACACGATCGGTTCCGGCCCCGCGGCCGGCGTAACCGGAAGCAGCTTCCTTTCCAACGCCCTGGGTTACAAAAACACCATCGTTACCGACATGGGGGGTACGAGCTTTGAATCGGGCATCATTTACAACGGAAATCCGTTAACAGCCTCGGAAACCATCATCAATCAATATGTTTTCTCGATGCCCCGGCTTGATGTGGAATCCATCGGCAGCGGAGGCGGCTCCATCCTGTGGGTAGACGAGATCAGCGGAACGCTGAAGGTCGGCCCCGAAAGTGCGGGCGCGAATCCGGGACCCGCCTGCTACGGAACCGGCAACAGGCCCACGATAACCGACGCCAACCTGGTCCTGGGTTATCTCAATCCGGATAATTTTCTCGGCGGCAAGATGCCCCTGGACAAGGACAAGTCCATCGAAGCCATGAAACCGCTGGCGGAGAAGTTGGGCATGGGCATCCAAGAGTTTGCAGCCGGCGCTGTGAGAATCGCCGAAACCAAGATGGCTGAACTCATCCGGCAAATGACCTTGCAACGTGGCCTCGACCCCCGCGAATTCGTTATTTTTGCCTACGGTGGCGCGGGACCGACCCATGCCTGCGAGTATGCACGGGAATTGGGTATCAGGCGTATCGTGGTTCCGCTGGGAACCATCTCTTCAGCCTGGTCCGCGTTCGGTACACTATGTGCGGACATCCTGCACGTGTACGAAAAGAGCGACTTCCTGTCCCAGCCCTTCGACCTCGAGCACATCAACCGGACGTTCAGCGAACTGGAATCCCAGGGCCGGAAACAACTCGAAGAAGACGGCGTCGATCCTGACCGAATGCTGTTTCAGCGCTTTGTCGAAGTAAAATACCGAATGCAGATTCATCAATTGCCGGTTCCCCTCCCCGCCGGGTCTTTGACTGATGATGACCTGGAACAGCTCCTGCAGCGATTCGAGGAGATTTATGAGAGCTTTTACGGCAAGGGTTCAGCCTACCGGGAAGCAGGGGTCGAAATAGGCCTGTTCAAAATCAATGCCATCGGGAAGATGGTCAAACCGTCCATTCCCGAACAGGCGCCGGTACATGAAACGCCTGTTCCGGGCCAACGGAAGATCTACTGGCGGGACCGCGGGGCAACCATTGAAACACCCGTGTTTGCAGGACAGGACCTGGGGCCCGGTCATGTCGTTCCCGGGCCGGCGGTGGTGGAGTATCCTGAAACGACGATCGTGATTCAACCCTTTGCGAAAGCTGTTGTGGATGCTTCCGGTAATTTCATCATTGATCTTGATGGGAAGGGTTCATGAGCGCACAAAACGAAATCAAGTGGGATGGCAAAGTCTATCCCTACGTTCCTTCCGATCCCCTGCACATCGATCCCGGTATCAAACTGCACAGCAAGGTGGCTGAGGATTTCGATCCCATTTCGTTCGAGGTCATCCGCTACGCCATGTGGAATATAAATGTGGAACAGGGAAACACGTTGTTGCGCGTATCGGGCTCCCCGATTGCCGCCTATGGCCATGATTTCAACCCCTGCCTGCTGGACGAAACCGGGGATTTCGTGTTCTTTGGCCCTTTCCTGCAATACCTGTCATCAGCGAGCGGATCGGCGGTGAAATGGACGCTCGAGCACCGGTCCTCGAATCCCGGCATCCGTGATGGAGACATATTCCTGACCAATGACCCGTGGGTGGGCGCCATTCACCAGGCCGACGTATGCATCTTCGCGCCCCTGTTCTGGGAGGGCGAGTTGTTCTGCTGGTTCGCCAATACCTTGCACCAGTGGGACCTGGGGGGCACGACACCCGGCGCCTTCAATCCGATTTCACAGGACGTGTTCTGGGAAGCCGGCTGCGTTCCTCCGATCAGGATCGTCGAGGAGGGTGCGCTCCGAAAAGACCTCGAAGAGGAATACATCCGCCGTTCGAGAATGCCGGATTTGGTGGCGCTGGACCTCAGGGCGCAAATTACCGCCTGCAATGTCGCCCGCGAGCGCATGCAGCAGCTGATTGAAAAATACGGTCCGGAAGTTGTAAAGGGGGTCATGAAAAAACTGCAGGATAATTCCGAGATCTCTTTTGTAAAGCGGCTGGAAACCATTCCTGACGGCAGCTGGGCGGAGGAATCATGGGTGGAACTCAGCCGCGAAGGTGACCGCAGTGTCTACCGCAACGTCGTGCGCCTGACTAAAAAGGGCGACAGGCTGATTTTCGATAATGAAGGCACGGCGCCGCAGATCGGCTCCATCAATTGCGCGGCCATCGCCTGGAAAGGCGCAATTGCCTCGATGATTTCCGCACAGATGCTGTTCGACCAGATGTTCGTCATCGAAGGCGCCTACCGCCACATGGAATTCCGGCCGACCCCAGGCACCCTGACCTGCGCGATGTTCCCGGCGGGCGTGGTTTCTGCGCCCCCCACCGTACTTTTGCAGACCATCGGTCTGGCCGGCCTGGTTATTTCGCGAATGCTCTATTGTTCAACAGACGAAGTCCTGCAAAAAGAAGTGCAGAGTTGCATGGGGACTCTGTGTTTCCCCATTGACGCGATTGCGGGTATCGACCAGAGGGGAAACGGCTACGCGTCTTTCCTGCTCGATCCGGTCGGCGGTGCCCTGGGCGCACTGTCCTGGAAGGACGGGGTCAACACCGGCGGCTGGCCATGGGACCTGCAGAGCACGATGCCGAATGTCGAGGACAATGAGATTTTTTATCCCCTGCTCTATCTGTGGAGAAAAGAAATCCCCAACTCCGGCGGAGCTGGCAAGTTTCGGGGTGGAAATGCAGCCGAGATTGCCTATGTCGTGAACGACAGTGATGCAATCACGCACTACACCACCGGCGGACACACGATCATCCCCGGGCCCAGTCTTTATGGCGGAGACCCGACCTCGAGAACCCGGTACTTGCTGATCCGGGAAGCTGACGTGCGCGAAACCGCCAGGCGTAACGGCAGCATGCCGTCAGACCTGGAGGAACTGGGTGGTGAACATATAAATGTTTCGCCAAAGACCGGCGGCATTGTGCAGGAATCGGGAGACGTCTTTTCATTGGCATGGACGTCGGCGGCAGGCTTTGGCGACCCCCTGGAAAGAGATCCCCAACGGGTTGTCCAGGACATCGACGACGCTTACATCAGCCGCGAATGGGCCATGGAAAGATACGGGGTGCGCCTGGGTGAGAACGGAGCACTGGATGCTGAAAAGACTGATGCCCTGAGAAAGGCTATGGTAAGCGAAAGGCTTGCTGCGGCGACTCATCCCGGTCCCGCACTTCACACCATAGCAGAATCGCCGGAGGACATACGTGTGTCTGAAGGCCTGGTGATTTCGAAGTCCGGGAAAGGTGCTTTCTATACCTGTACGAAATGCCGGACCCGAATACATAGCGCGGATGCAAATTACAAGTCGGGGTGCGTCAGGCGGGTAACGGATGTCAGTGACGTCGGCCTGACACCGATCGATCCCAAACTATTTATCGACGACGAAATCGAATACCGGGAGTACTTTTGCCCCGGCTGCGGATTGCTGCTGCAGAGCAATTTCTGCAGGCCGGAAGATCCGGATTTCCGGGACATTTGCCTGGCGTCCGTGACAGGCTCCGGACCTGCAATCCAGGCTGATGACTGATTCGTGGCCGGAACTGGATCCGAGCTGCGACGGCCTGCATGCTGCCGGCAGCGACCCCTGGTGGCGGGAAGGATGGTATTTCGAGTTCTACGACAGCCGGGCCGAATTACAGTTCCAGGCCTACCAGGGTATATTCCCGAATGCCTCAAGCGGAGACCTGAACGCCGCTGTCTTTCACCAGGGCCGCCGGGTCCACCAGATCAGGAAAATGGACTTCAATGTGCCTACCGAACCGGCCGAAGAACGACTGTGTTTCGGCCCGATGAAGCTCGAGGAAATCGAAGCACTGCGCC
>CAMYKC010000219.1 GCA_947258865.1 uncultured Lysobacterales bacterium | reverse complement strand
GCCACATACCCACCGTGGTTGAAATGCAGCATGAGGGCGGCGCTGCGGGCGCAGTCCATGGAGCGCTCCAGGCGGGTGCACTGTCAACGACATTTACGGCATCACAGGGTTTGATGCTGATGCTGCCCAACATGTACAAGATAGCCGGCGAACTCACGCCGGCCGTTTTTCACGTTGCAGCCCGCTCACTTGCCGCACAGGGCCTGTCAATTTTTGGCGATCACCAGGACGTCATGGCGGCGCGCACCACAGGTTTCGCCCAGCTTGCCTCGGCCACTGTGCAGGAAGCGCATGACCTGGCGCTGGTGGCGCATGCCGCCACCCTGCAGGCCAGGATTCCATTCATTCACTTTTTTGACGGTTTCCGCACGTCCCACGAGGTGAACAAGATTCACCGGCTTAAGGATGCAACGCTGGAAAAACTGGTCGATCACGATTTGGTCGTGGCGCATCTGAAACGCTCGCTGAACCCTAATGACCCGGTGATGCGCGGCACCGCTCAAAACCCCGACACCTATTTCCAGGCGAGGGAAAGCGTCAATTCCTTTTACCAGGCCGTTCCCGGGATCGTTCAGCAGAAAATGGACGAACTGGCTGCCGAGACCGGGCGCTCCTATCACCTGTTCGACTATTTCGGCGACCCGGAAGCGGACTCAGTCATCATATCGATGGGGTCAGGGGCGTCCACGATCAGGGAGACCGTCGCCTGGCTGAACAGTAATAGCGAATGCAGCTACGGCGGGATTGTCGTACGCCTGTTCCGGCCCTTCTGTTTTGAAGCACTTCTCAATGCCTTGCCGCGCACAGTGAAGCGGATAGCGGTGCTGGACCGCAGCAAAGAGCCAGGCTCGAACGGTGAGCCTTTGTACCAGGACATAATGACCGCCCTGGCGCAAGCCCTGTCGACTGGTGTGATCGAGAGCATGCCCCTGGTCAGCGGAGGGCGTTACGGTCTTTCTTCCAAGGAATTCACTCCCGCCATGGTCAAGGCGATTTTCGAAAACCTGGAAAGCGCGGAGCCTAAACGGCAATTCACCGTGGGCATCGAAGATGACATCACGCACCTGAGTCTCGATGTCGATGACAGCTTTGAAATCGAAAACGAAAAGGTCGTCAGGGCCATGTTCTACGGCCTGGGCGCCGACGGCACGGTCGGTGCCAACAAGAACAGCATCAAGATCATCGGCAGTGACCCGCATCGATTCGGACAGGCCTATTTCGTATACGATTCGAAAAAGTCGGGTGCACAAACCGTATCGCACCTGCGTTTTGGACCGGAACCGATCGAGTCCCCCTACCTGGTGCAATCAGCCAACTTTATCGGCTGTCACCAGTTCGACTTCGTTTTCAGCACGGACATCCTGGGCCGGGCGGCCGAAGGTGCGACTTTGTTGCTGAACAGCCCCTATGGCCCGGATGAACTGTGGAAAAAACTGCCGCAGAAGATGCAACGGCAGATCGTCGACAAGAACATAAAGCTCTACACGATCGATGCTTACTCCGTAGCCAGGGAAACCGGTATGGGCCGGCGTATCAACACGATCATGCAAGTCTGTTTCTTCAAACTGGCCGGCGTCATGGACACCGACAAGGCGATCGCAGAGATCAAGGCGGCAATCAAGAAAACGTACAGCAAAAAAGGCGCGGAAGTCGTAGAGAAGAATTATGCGGCGGTCGACCAGGCTCTTTCACACCTGTACGCAGTCGTCGTGGACGCCGAACAGCAAAGCGGGATTGGAGAACGGCCGGTGGTGCCCGTAATTGCACCAATATTCGTTCAGGATGTCACCGCTGAAATGATGGCCGGACGCGGCGACCAGCTACCGGTCTCCAAACTGCCGGTGGACGGCACCTACCCCACCGGCACCAGCCAGTGGGAAAAGCGCAGCATCGCACAATTCATTCCGGAATGGCTGGAGGACAACTGCATCCAGTGCGGCAACTGTTCCTTTGTTTGTCCGCACGCGGCCATCCGCGCCAAGTTCTGTCACGAGAATGACCTCCAAGGAGCCCCGGGCAGCTTTCAGTCCATGCCGATCAGCGCGCGCGGATTCCCCGAAATGCGCTATGTGCTGCAGGTCTACCCGGACGACTGCACTGGCTGCAACCTCTGCGTAGACGCTTGCCCGGTACGGGAAGCCGATGAGGAGGGCGGAGAAGTCCGTGCCCTCAGACTGGTCTCCAAGGATCCCATACTCGAGGAACAGCGTGACAATCTTGCCTGGTTTGAAAAACTGGAATGGAACAAGCGCTCCGAAATCGATTTTTCGAATGTACGTGGTGTGCAGTTTCTGCAGCCCTTGTTCGAATTTTCAGGTGCGTGCACCGGCTGTGGTGAAACACCCTACCTGCGGCTGATCACGCAATTGTTTGGCGGCCGTATGATGGTGGCGAACGCCACCGGCTGCTCTTCCATCTACGGCGGCAACCTGCCAACCACGCCGTGGTCCAAAAACGCAGCAGGACGCGGACCGGCCTGGTCCAATTCCCTGTTCGAGGACAATGCCGAGTTCGGTATGGGCTTCCGGCTGTCGGCCGACCACCATCGCCGGCAGGCAGAGCAGTCACTAGGCAATCTGCGCGAGGAAGTCGGAGCGGAACTTGCCGATTCAATTCTCGAATCAAAACAGAAAACGGAGTCTCAGATCCAGGCGCAGCGCAAGCGCGTGGCTGACCTGAAATACCAGCTGAATTTGATCGATACACCGGAATCAAGGCAGCTGCAGTCGATGGCTGATCACCTGATCCGCCGCTCGATCTGGATCGTTGGCGGGGACGGCTGGGCCTATGATATCGGCTCCAGCGGCCTGGACCACGCGCTGGCGTCAGGGCTGGACATCAATATCCTGATCATGGACACCGAGGTCTACTCAAACACCGGTGGCCAGATGTCAAAATCCACCCCCCTTGGCGCAGTGGCGAAATTTGCCGCTGGCGGCAAGACGATCGGCAAGAAAGATGTCGCCCAGCAGGCGATTGCCTATGGCAATGTCTACGTGGCTCGCATCGCGATGGGCGCCAACCCGCAGCAAACGCTGCAGGCGCTGCGCGAAGCCGAGACCTACCCCGGACCGTCGCTGATCATCGCCTACTCGCACTGCATCGCCCACGGCATCGACATGGAACAGGGCATGCTACAGCAGAAACGCGCGGTCGCCAGCGGTCACTGGCCGCTGATCCGCTACAACCCGCTGATCCGTGAGTCGGATGGCGTTCCTTTTACGCTGGACAGCCTGCGACCCACGATACCGCTTGTGGAGTACCGCAAGCACGAAGGCCGTTTCCAGCTTCTGGCACGGGAGAATCCCGAGGAAGCGGAGCGTCTTGCCGGCATCGCCCAGAAAGCGGTTCACCTGCGCTGGGATGTATACGAGAAGATGGCTGGTCGCCGTGCTACCGAATTCCATGCGGACCCGAGAAGGGACTAGCTGTTAATTAAGGAGTCTCGCTTCCCTGCTCCCGCCTGCGGCAGCAGGCAAGGTTGTTTACGTTTGGACCGTACTGATTGCTGCTGCGCCGTTCCGGAGCCAGGGGCCTGCTTCCAGGACACGGCATGAACCCATCCCTGGGGCCTCCTCTTGAAACATCGTGTTTCAAAGGGTCCTGGAAACCGGACCCTTACTCCGAACCGGCTTGTGCCAAACGGAGCGGCCATTCATTTCATTTGACTCTTGACACGGCGTGTCGGACCCGGCCGGTGGCGGCGCCTGCGGCGATTTCGAAGCGCCGAGCAGGCAGGCGGAATAGGGGACGATTGGCCTGGACGGCCAATCGAGCTCATCCGGTATCAGGGATGTACCGTATGAGCGGCCCCGTCCATTGCGTCTGACTGCGAGGGAAGTCCCGCAGGGACCGCTGAGCCATGAGCCGGAGTCGCCGCCACCGGCCGGGTCCTCCTGCCCAGATTGGCCCGTTCACCAAATGACTACTGAACTGTGTAAACAACGTTGCTGGAATTCACAGCTAGTCTTCCGTCTTCTGGCGGCTGGCCCGTTTGCGCTCGTGTTCGAGCAGGTGCGTTTTGCGAATGCGGATCGCCTCGGGCGTGACTTCGACAAGTTCATCGTC
>CAMYKC010000218.1 GCA_947258865.1 uncultured Lysobacterales bacterium | reverse complement strand
AGTGAGCGGACCCAGGAATGGCTGGATGCGATCTGGAACAGCGCCATTGAAAATGAGAGCGCACGATGAATTCAGGTATCTTTCGGCCTTGCCCGATATTTCTGTCGCCTGCAATGACAGTTTGTATCGTTCTACGCGTTTAGCTGAGTGATGACGATCAGCACAACGGCAATCGCGCCTGCGGCGGCCAGGGACCACCAAATCAGGCCATCCTGGTTTTTCCACTGGTGTTTCATTGCTTGCGCCGGGGTCAGCATCCGGGCCTGGCGCAGCAACGGGGCGAGCCATGTTTCGACTTCACCCGCCACGTAAATGGGCTGTTGTTTTCCGCCCAGCAAGGGCAGCGTATATTTCCGGTACAGAATAGCCCGGTTGGTGTAAGCCAGTTGGGAGGGGTCGACCGCCAGTTCGCGGCCATCCGACAGCCGGATATAAACGCGTTTGCCGTCGGTGCCCAGCCTGTGTTTCATGGCTCGCACGGAAACACGTAAGACCGGTATCATCAGCCCCAGGATCACCCCGCCGAACAACAGGATGATACCCAGGTCGTCGAGCTTCGCATCCAGTTCCTCACCGGGATTCGGCCCCGCCTGAATGCGGGCCCAGAGGTAAATCAGCAGGGCGCCGGTGATCATCAGGATGAACAGGATGAATCCCAGCTGTTCCAGCCACTTCAGGGATCGGTCCATTTTATGGTCGCGTTCGAGCCAGTGGATACCGTTGGTTTTTGGCGCCTGCGCAGGTGCACTGGCAAAATCGAAAGCCGCGGGGGCTGGTGTCCAGCGCCGTTCTTTGGGCGTCGCCCAAACGGCGGCCAGCACCATCAGTGCCGCAAATACAATGACCGCGGCGAGAGACATATGAGTCAGCCGGCAGGTCTAGTAGCGCCTGGACACCCTCCCCGGGATCATAAATCAGCACATCTGAATGAGGATTTGAAAACTCGGCTGCCTGGATGACCCACCAATGGCCGTCTTTCGTTCGCGCCAGCATCATCGGGTAAAAACGTTCGCCAACCGTCAACTCGTTCATCGCGCTGTGTGCGCGGCCCGGCCCGTAGACACCTTCATCACCCGGTATGAGTTCAAGGATTTTCCGATGATTCGTGTCAGCGATCCAGAGGTTGCCGCTAGCGTCCCATGCCAGGTCGTTGGGACCGGCCAGCACACCATCGGGCACCATCTTCTGCGGCCCGCCATCGTTGCTCAATCCCCACAGCGTGTCACCGCGCGCGTCCGTCATCAGCCATTTACGCGGCGATGCACCCGGTAATACTTTGAATTGCCGCTCAGCAAGAGATTCGGCCCCCAATTCAACCAGGCTGCAGCTCCAGGAATCCACATTACAAAGCCTGATCGTCACGGGCCGTTGCTCGGCAAGCAGCAACTGCCCTTCACTCGTAACCCGCAGATCGATCGGGTCATCGTTCAGCCCGGTGCGATCCGGCGGATGCACCGCGACCAGTTCACCTGCATGCGTCAATTGGTAGACATCCCCGGCGGCAAACAGGAATACATGCTCGTCCCCGGCGGCAATATGGGTGGGGCCCGTGAACCCGTAGGCTTGCTCACTGGTCCAGAAACGGGCAGCCAGCCCGGCCAGCAAGAGGATGAGAAACACAAAGGCAAATCCGGTAGCAAGTGGTTGAGGCTTTCGCATCGAGTCCCTCACATCAGGAATTGTAACGACACCGACCCCGCGCAAGCCGGGTCAACTTTCAGATAGTTTAATCTCTAGCACTCATTCGCAGTACATTTTCTGCCTCGGCTTGAAAGTAGCCTGGCGCATAGCCTGAGTAAACGCGTTCGCCGCCCCGGTCTTCGAACTCGAGCATGCCGTGGTCGGCCCCCTCGAACAGGATCAGTTCAAAAGGCTTCCCCGCCTCCCGGTACGCGCGCAGCTTCTTTATCGTCTCCCCGTTCGGCGCGCTGCTGTCTGCCGTGCCCAGCAGCCAGGTCATGGGGATTCCAAGTGAATCCAGGACCGTATCGGAGGAATAACCCCAATCGAGCCCATCGGGGGCCAGTCGTGGGCCAACGATCTTGGCGAGCCACTTTGGATAAAGCAGCAATTGTTGGACCGGACTGCCGTCGAGTTTCTTCCTCCACGGTGCGTCTTTCGTTGCAGCCTTTTCCTGGTAGAACTCATCCCAGCCATCGGAAAAGTTACTGGCCACGATGTCAACGGCTGACCGGATCAGTGGTGTCGCCTCGAGTATGCCTGCATCATCCACCCCGCGTGAACGAAGCAACTGCTGGGTTTCCCACAACGCCTCGTCGGACGGCGACTCGATCATTCCGTAAGAGACAGAGACAAAATGAATACGTGGGTCGAGCGAAGCCGCCAGCGGCGCGACCCAGGCGCCCTGACTGTAGCCGCACAGGCCGATGCGGTCTGCATCGATCGCCTCATGATCCGCGAGTACATCGGTGGCAGCTACCACATCACGTGCAAGCTGATTGAAGTCAAACGTGAAATCACCTTCTGATAGGCCGCTGCCGCGCTTGTCGAAAACGAGCGTGGCAATCTCCTTCGCAGCGAGAAAGTCACCGTTGTAGAAGTACTGTATCGCCGACTGCGAACCCGAACCATGGACGAGAACGACCGCGGGGAATGGACCTGACCCCGGTGGGATATACAATTGCCCCCGCAGCGTCACACCATCACTCGAAAACTCGACCATCTCGCTGTTCAAGAAACGCCGGCCCTCCTGCGTGTTCGAATTTTCTGGCATCCAGGTGAACGAACCGTCTGCGTTGAATCGCACGTGCAACTGGGCCGGTTCCCGGCTGGAGAAACCCTCTCCGGACACCCAGGAGCCGTCATTCTCGTAGTAGAGGCGTCCCGTTTCGCCGGTTGGGTAGATGCGATAGCGCAGTGTCTTCCCTTCCGAGCGCCGAATACTCACAACGCGACCATCCTCGAGCCGATAGGCGCCCAAATCGTCCAGCGGCGGAGAAGCGGAGCAGCCTGCGAAAAGCAGGACAATGATCGAGAGGAGAGCAAGGCGCATGAGTAGCCTTCCGTGGGTTGACTGTAAACAGTACTAATAGTACTCTTAATGAATCTTCTACACAAGAGGTGATCCAGGTGGCATCTGCAACCGAACTTGAATGCTGTGTTCTCGGATTCATCGCGCAAGAGCAGCCCTGTACGGCGTATGCGGTACGCAAGCGCCTTGGTGTGAGCCTCTCCAGCTACTGGAGCAGCAGTGCGGGGTCGATATACCCACTTCTCAGGCGCCTCGGGCGCCGTGGGTGGATCCTCGTGAAGGAAGAGCCCTTTGGCACACGGATCCGAAAGAGTTATCGCTTGAGCACCAGCGGGCGCCGCCAGGTCGAACGTTGGCTCTCAGCCCCTGTCTCGTCCGATGCGGCCGCGCATACCTATGATCCCTTGCGAACCCCGGTATTTTTCCTCGATTTGGTCAATCCAGACCAGCGGCGCGGCTACCTGGAAGATGCCAGGCGTCAGACCGAAGTCAACCTGTCCCACCACCGCGCAGAGTTGGCCGAAGTGCGCAGCCACAGCCCGCCGTTCGAAATCCTGGGCCGGGAGGGCGCAATCGGCGAACTCGAAGCGAGGCTGGATTGGATCAGGAAGGGTTTAGCCCTTCATGTTGACAGCAGTTCTTGCTGAATACCGGATTTGGCTCAGTCGCCGGGCTTGTAGTAACCATCACCAATTGCCTTTACGGTATCCGTCGTTCCGTTTGGACACGCAAGAATAAAACCGGCGCAGCCGCCGCACATCCGGCATAACGTGTTGGAGAATTCAGACAGCATGGAAGTGTTTGAAATCGGAATTGCCAGGGCAACCGACAATCTGATCCCGTACCGACCAGCCTGATATCATGAATTTCCCTTGTGGTGGTTGAACCAAATAAAGGGTCGCTCAATGGATATGCAACTACGCTTTATTCTGCTGTTGATGGTTGTTGTGCTGGCCGCTTGCTCTCCAAAACCTGTTAAAGGCCCATTACTGGTCAATACGGTTTATGTGAAGAGAGATACTGTAATCGCAGACCTGCCACTCCCGGTGTGCCCTGATCTTGGTCCCTGCAGGGCGGCGGATGTAAGCATCACTTCCCTGGGTTCCGCCGGTTTTGCAATCAACGTTGGAGGCAGGATCATCATGACGGCGCCTTCCTACACCAATCCCTCGTTATGGCGCCTTCCTCTGGGACATATTGAAGCAGACACAAACTGGATAGACGCATCATTTCCCGCTGGTCTCTCGAGCGTGGAGGCCATTCTTATCGGTCATGCTCATTACGATCATTTGATGGATGTCCCGCACCTGATGAAAAATCAGCTGCCCGACTCAACCGCTTATGGATCGGAAACCATGGCAGCCATCCTCGAAGCCGACGGATTCACCGCGGAAATGTGCTCGGGGGGAGCTGGTTTTACGAAAAGCCCTGATGTAAGAGCTGTCGGTCTCAATGACTGCATTGAAGATGCTGTGCCTGTAGGTGATAAAATCAAGGTCTATCCGATAATTGGCGATCATGCGCCACACTTCTGGGGAATCCACTTCTTTACAGGACACTACGAACTGGGTGATTTGGACAGGCTTCCACGCACCGCCTGGGGCTGGAAAACTGGTGAAGTATTGGCTTTTCTTGTCGATTTTCTGAACGAAGCGGAAGACAAAATCGTCTTTCGTATGTACTTCCAGGACGCTGCTTCGAAATCGGGATTGGCATTGGTTCCGGATGTCATACTCAATGAACGAACCATTGATGTGGCGTTTATCAATCTTTCAAATTTCGATGCGACTGATGACTACCCACAAGGCATCGTTCGAAATACCAAGGCGGAGTTGTATATCGTGTCCCATTGGGAAGATTTCTTTGGCGACCGGGGAAAGCCCTGGCGAGTCGTCAGAAATTCGGATGAATCAGAGTTTTTTGCACGGTTGTTGTATGCAATGCCCACAGGCAGCCAGTACCTGTTGCCGATGCC
>CAMYKC010000217.1 GCA_947258865.1 uncultured Lysobacterales bacterium | reverse complement strand
CCGGCCATCCAGGGACCGTCACTGGTGACCACAGCCACACCCGACTTGCCCCGCTGTTTCGCATCTACGACGCAGTCACTGATTAGTGAAGTCGCCACGCCCTGATTGGGAAACTGTTTCGATTTTGACCAAATACAATGAATCACCAGGTAACCCGGTGCGTCCAGCACGCGCCATGTGTATTCCCCTGGTACGTATTCGAGAAATCCTGCCTGCTTTCCGTCTTTCGAGCGGACTTGCCGTATTTGCAGTCCTTCTTCGAATCGTTGCCGCAGCCAGACTCGCTTGGCGATGTAGCCGGGGTGCTGTTTGCTCTTGACGCAGAAGAAACCAAGGTCGTCGACGTTGAGAGCATCGACCGTAACCATTGAAAGTTTGCATTCAGGCATTGCCAGTACATCTCATCTTAACTTGCTCTTCCCATGATACCGGACAGTCATCCCCTGGTAACCTGACATAAAGCCAAAAAACCAAAGCCCCGCCTTCAAGGCGGGGCTGGTTGATGGGCCAAGGCGGTAAATGTCTAAAGCAAATTTCTAGTCCATGCAGTTCGGAATTGGCGATGGAGGCGCTGCCGGCATCAAGTATTAGACGAGGCCTGAATGGAAAATCAATCGAGTGAAAATCAACGAGGTGATCGAGCGTTGAACGCTGCATGTGCGATCTTCATCTTTTTGATCCGACTCGTATGCCCAATATTCTTTTTGGGTTAAGCTGGGGATTGCTCTGTGAGGATTTTGAATTGAGCAGAGGAAGCAACCGGCGATCCGATGTCGTTGTTCAACGAACTCAAGCGCCGGAATGTCATCCGCGTGGCGATGGCCTACGTGGTGGCGGCCTGGCTGATTATTCAGGTGGTCGAGACCATCTTCCCGGCCTTTGGTGCCAGTGATACGGCGATTCGCCTGATCGTTGTCATGCTGGCCATTGCATTCATACCGACCCTGGTCTTCTCCTGGGTGTTCGAAATCACGCCTGAGGGGTTGAAGAAAGAAGTTGAAGTCAGCCGTGAGCAGTCCATAACACGGTTCACGGGGAAACAACTGGACCGCGTCTTCATGTTGCTGCTGGCCCTGGCATTGGCTTACTTTGCATTCGACAAGTTCGTGCTCGAACCCAACCGCGATGCCGAACTGGCAAAGGAGATCACCCAGAATGCCCGCTCGGAGGCACTGGCGGAATCTTATGGCGACAAGTCCATCGCGGTGCTGCCATTCGTGAACATGAGTGCCGAGCCCGAGCAGGAGTACTTCTCCGACGGTATTTCGGAAGAGCTGCTGAACCTGCTGGCGAAAGTCCCCGAACTGCGAGTGATTTCCCGTTCCTCCGCATTTTCCTTCAAGGGCAAGGATATTGGGATTCCGGAGGTGGCGGAGCAACTGAACGTCGCTCACGTGTTGGAAGGTTCGGTGCGCAAGGCGGGTAACCGGCTGCGTATCAGTGCGCAGTTGATCGAGGCACGCTCAGACACGCACCTGTGGTCGGAGACCTATGACCGGGATCTGACGGCCAGGAACCTGTTCGCCATTCAATCAGAGATTGCGGAGAGCATCTCGCACGCACTCAATTCGATTCTGACTTCCGGTGACCGTGACCGGCTTTCAATGGCACCGACAGATAATCTGGATGCTTTCTATGCGTACCACCTGGGCAGACAGCGCATGATCAATCGCACCACAGATTCGCTGGAAGGGGCCGCGGACCTGTTCCAGCAGGCCATCGAGCTCGATCCGGACTATGCTCTTGCTTATGTTGGGCTGGCGGATACTTATATGCTGCTGGGAGACTACGGAAACCTGGCTGCCGAAGAAATGGCCGGCCTGGCGGAGCCGGCGCTCATTCGAGCGCTCGAACTGGATGATCGGCTTGCCCCCGCTTACGCTTCACTCGGCGCTGTCAGGTCTAAAATATTTGATTTTGCCGGGGCACTAAAGGCGCACCGGCTCGCCATCGATCTTGACCCCGATTATGCAACGGCATTGCACTGGTACAGCGACCTCCTGGTCAACTTCGCTGGCCGGCCAGAGGAAGCTGTTCCTCTTCTGGAACGGGCCTTGAATCTCGACCCTTTATCGCCTTCCATCACGGTTACCCTGGGGCAGGCCTATGAAGGTCTGGGCCAATTCGAGGCGGCGATGAACCGCTACCTCAGGGCGAAGAATAGTGCGCCTGACTATCCAGGTTCCTACTTATTGATAGCCCAACTTTACCATTTCGCTCATGGCCGCCTGGATGAAGCGGCTCGTTGGCGGCTCGAGGGCCTTTCCCGAAATCCAGGTCAGGTATCGGCGCTCAGTGCCCAGGGTCTGTTGTACCTCGATCTTGGCGATGATGAACGCGCTGAAAAATGGATCAATAAGGCCTATCAGTTGAGTCCCGGCCATATTGCGTCTAACTGGGGCCTGGCCCACTTGTACCGATATCGTGGGCAGCGAACTGAAGCGCTGGAGAGTGCGAGAAGACTCCTGGAAATCGCGCCGGGTAACAACGCCTCACTAGCCTCGCTGGTGCGCTTTGGCCGATACCGCGAAGCCATGCAAAGTTTTGCAGTGAGTAATCCGGAGCTGTTCTGTGATGGCGACCCAACAGTGACTCGCCCCACTATTTTTCAGGCACTCAATCTGTCACTGGCGTTGGAACACAGCGGTGATCAGGAATGTGCCGAATTGTTGCTGGAAAGTGTACTCGAACAGATTCAGACGATGCCCCGCCTGGGATCCTGGGGTTTTGGCATTGCAGATGTTGAGGTCTACGCCCGGCAAGGTAAGACGGATTTGGCACTCTCGGTCTTGAGGCAGGCAATCGACGATCACTGGCGCGCATTCTGGTGGTCTCAGGGCACGATGAGCCCGCATCTGGATTCGTTGCGTGACGAGCCGGAATTCATTGCCATGATGAGTGAAATCGAAGCGGACATGGCCGGCCAGCTAAAACGGATCAAGGCAAGGAAAGAGGAACTTGAAGACCCGGTTCTGTGAACTTTGCAATTGGCTCGAATCGAGCGCAACTCAAAGCTTGCTTACCGCCGCCTCAACACGTAATCAAGAGGTGTTCGTTTCGAGCCAGCAATTTATGCAAAAGCAATGCATCTATATTGCGACTAGGATAATAATGTGAGTCGATAAAATGAATGGCATGGATGCTGCCGGGAGCAGATTGAGCTCGTCGATCACGCTCCCTAAACCTACAACTGCTTCTCACCCGCCATCAAAGAGAGGAGGTTCAGCATGGAAGATCATGTCATTTATAACTGCCATGCTCATATTTTTACTCACGAGAACGCTCCAAACCGGCTTTTCTCGATGCCGCTTACCGAAAAACTCAGAGACAAAACCTTGAACATTTGATCGGCTATTACCCTAACGATACGACAGAGCATACGAAATTTATCATCTTGCCCATGGATTACAGCAACATGGGTGCCGGGGATGTAAAAGAAGACATTGATGAACAGCATGCGGAGTTGGCTGAGCTCGCAAGAGATCGCAAGTATGCGGAATTTGTGATTCCTTTTGCTCATATCGACCCCCGGCGGCCCGGAGCTTTTCGCAGGCTTAAATCCTTGGTGGAGCAAGATGGTTTTAGAGGTGTGAAAATTTACCCGACTCTGGGATATCGCCCTGATTATCAGGTACTCATGAATAATATCTACCCCTACATGATCGAAAAAAATATTCCTCCCTTGCTGGCGGTGCTCATGGAAGATGAAGCAATTCAAGAAAAAGTTTTGTTTGGTTCTGACTTTTACGCAGTGGAAAAACAGGAGTATTCTGAAAAACGATTATCTACCGACCTGCGCTATGCACTGGGCGAAGAAAAATTTTGGAAAATTGCCAATAAAAATCCGAGGGCATATTTGGGAATACCCTAGTTAATTCTGCTTGTCTCTCGCTCGAGGATTGACCAGGTTTGATTTCACGAAACCTATTTCATCGGAATTTGCTGATGGCGCTTCCCAATACGTTCGAGTCACTGCTTCGGTTCTCGGCTCGGACGGAACGTTGGTCATGCCGGCGGAGTCACCCGAAGTGTCGGACCCGACAACGTGGAACGATGATAGAGTCAAAGTCGAATGGCATGACACCATACGCTCACACCTGCCAGTGTTCGATCCACTCACGACGCCAACAACGATGGGCGCCATACCGGAGGCATTCAGGACGTTTCCGGGGACGCTGAGGAGTAACCACCCAATGGTATCGGTTTGCGCTAACGGTCGACTTGCAAGCGAAATCACGAAGGAACACTCGTTGGAGTTTTGCGAAGGTCGGGGCTCTCCGTTTGAGAAACTCTACAACCTTGACGCACATACCCTGTTACTGGGAGTTGGATTCGATCGCTGCACTTCTTTGCACTATGCGGAATCGCTCGTTCCACAGCGACGTACGACAGTGCATCGCTTCCCGATGATTGAGAACGGTAAACGGGTCTGGGTAGAGACGCCCGACATGGCGAACGACGATGGCGTTCATTTTCCCGTTGTTGGCGATCAATTTGTTGCAAGCAACTCGATTCGCGCCGGCAGAGTAGGCAATGCAGATGCAAAGCTGTTTTCAACGCGAAAGTTAGTAGACTTCGCTGAAGCGTATTTTGCTCGCGTACTCAGTTGACGAACGACATCTGGAGCCCCTTGACCGACCGCTTATGGCCGATTGCAGCGGGGAATGGCTTGAACGGCGTCTCACCCCTGGTGGATCTGTATCAGGTTGCCGCAGCTATCGTCGAATATCGCAATCGTCGTTGGCCCGGCCGTTGTCGGTGTGACCGTGAAGGAGACCCCAAGTGCCGATAGCCGTTCGTACTCCCCCTGGACATCGCTGGAAGCGAAAGAGGTCATGGGAATGCCGTCTTCACGGATGGCTTTCTGAAACGCCTTTGCGGCGGGATGCGTGTTGGGCTCCAGCAAGAGTTCAACGCCCGCTGCTCCTTCCGGCGAAGTCACGGTCAGCCACCTCGCTTCTCCCATGGGAATATCAGTCTTTTTTTCAAAACCGAGTACCTGGGTGTAAAACTGAAGGGCTTTTTCCTGATCATCAACGAAGACACCGCTAAATACGATTTTCATGGATTTCTCTCCTTATTGTGTTCAGATCCACCGGCGCACCCGTTGCCGGTATTCAACGTAATCGATTCCGAAATTTTCTTCCAGCGCCCGCTCTTCCGGCTCGATCTGGAATCGGTTCATGAATGCGATAAAACCCGGAATGACAAGAAGTGATACTGCGCTCGTGAGGTATACAGCCCAGCCCGCCAGCATGAACAGGAAACCAAGGTACATGGGATTTCGTGTCAGTCGATAGATGCCTGAGACGACCAGCGCCGACGCCTTCCCGGGTTTGGTTGGATCGACCGTGGTGCGCGCTTTCCGGAAATCCCACCAGCCAAGCAGCACCATAACACCACCGAAAACCGTCAGCAGGCGATAGAGCAATACGCGAGCATCTTCACTTAACGCGATGTCCGGCGTGATCAGTGAGATGAGCCACATCACCCCGGCCGCGATGACAAGCTGCAAGGCGGGCGGGATTTTTAGTTCTAATACAGACATATTTCGCTAGTTACCGATAAAGTCCCTGATGTCCTGCAAGGCGTCCTCTCTGAATATCCGGTTGCCCGTTCCCATGGGATCCTGGAGTGCATGCCCCGATCCCTCGTAGATTTTGATATGTATATTCGAATTCTCCAGCGATCGCAAAAGGACGGCGCTTCGCTGGGTAGGCACATTGCTGTCATCCTCACCAAAGAGTGCAAATGCGGGAATTTCAAGCTTACCCCAGTAAGCTGCCGGATCGAAATCTCCGACCGAGTCCCAAAATTCTTTCTGGGCGATTTTCCGGATCCAGAGAGTGGACATGAACGCAATAACGTTGGATACCCCCGGCAGAAAACCCGCTTGCTTAAGGTTATTGTTTTCCTCGTAAATCAACTGTTCATGCGTGGAAACCGCGGAACCCACGACGCTTACAAGGAAAGCAACATCCGCCGACCGCTCAGCCGCTATGGGTGCGATCCAGCCTCCCTGACTCATGCCGATAAATCCTGCTCGCGAAACGTTACTTCGCCCATGGTTCTTCAGAAATTGAATCGCCGCCAGCGCATCGGTGGCCAGGTCTTCAAAACTTGCACTGCGCCAGTCACCTCCTGATTGCTCGGAACCCCGCTTGTCAGGCAGTAGCACGGCAACGCCACGATCCTGGAGGTAGTGAGCTACAGACAGATACCAGCGGTTTCGGCGAATACTGGTTCCGGAACCGTGAATAATGACGGCTGCCGGGTAAGGGCCTTCATTCGCTGGCAGGAAAAGCATGACCGCAAGATCAATGTTCTGGTATTCATTCCGAAACTCAATTACCTGGTAGCGGGAATCATCCAGTTTTTCGCCCTGGAATTTCCGGCCCTCCTTACTGAGAAGCTGAGAAAGCATGACGGGCAAGAAAACTATAGCCAGTGCGACCGCCATGCCGATGATAGTTTTGTGCTTCATGACTATTTCATTCCCAGCTTTTTATTTTGTTCCAGCAGGCGGATGGCCTCTGCGAGCCGCTTTCTCCGAGTGCCCGGCCGTTTTGCGCTGTTGAGCCAGCCAATGTATTGCTTGCGGTAGCCTGGTGCGAGGCTTTTGAAATTTTCCCAGGCTGCGCGGTTTGCTTGCAGGGTCTTTTCAATCTCTGGCTTCAGCTCAATTTCTTCCGTTCTCCGGGCTTCCAGTAACTCCTTGTCATACGTTTGCCTTTGTTCAAATGCATCCAGACCGGCACGGGACATTTTCCCCTCGGCAATCAATTTTTCCGCCAGCCTGATATTCAGTGGTGACCATTTACTGCCGGTTCTGCGGGGTGTGAAGCGATGGCAATAGCGTGCATCGTCAATGGTTTTTGCAATACCGTCGATCCAGCCGAAACACAGCGCCTCTTCGACCGAGTCCTGGTAGGTGAGGGTTGGCTTAGCCGTGTGTTTCTTGTAGTAAACCAGCCACACTTCATCCAGCCTGGCATGGTTCTCGTTTAACCAGGCCCGCCATTCCTCGCGGCTTGAAGGACAGAACTTTGGCTTCATCAGGCAAAGATACCATGCAAATACCAGCCACGGCGGGGCTTGTATTCATGGAAGGCCCACAGCGTGCTGCCGTGGCTATCACGCACGATGAAGTAATCGCGGCGGCAATCGCGGCCGTCCCACCAGCCGCTTTCGATACGCTCGGGACCGGCGAGGATTTCGTAGTTTTCGATGCTGCAGCGCCGGGGTTTCGGCAGCAGCCAGGCCGGCCGGTGGGCGAGAGCGGCGCAGTCCGGGCGCTCATCCAGCTTGCGGGAGCGCCAGCTGTATTCCGGCCGGTGATCTTCGACCCCGGTCAGCCCGCTCACCGAATCGCGGCCCAGGCGGGCCTGCAGGCGTTCAGCCAGTTGTTGGATATCCTGCCGCTGTTCCGCCGGTGTATCGTGGAACAGGGTGCGCTGGCCGGCGCTGAATTTGAGCAGCTTCGGTGCCTCCAGGCGAATCTCGCGCACCGCCCGGGGCAGGCGCAGGCGCTCCAGGCGTTCGCGCAACACGGACATCAGCCGTGCGGCATCCTGGGTAGGGGACTGCAGGCCCAGCTCGAGCAGACTGTCGCCGGAGCCGCAGGCGACCCGCCGACCCCGGTTGGGTAAGTCGAGCGAAGCGAGCGGTACCAGAGGGGTCGTGCGCTCATGACATGCCGTCGAGCGCAGCCGCCTTCCGCCGCAGGCGGGAGCAGGGAAGCGAGAC
>CAMYKC010000216.1 GCA_947258865.1 uncultured Lysobacterales bacterium | reverse complement strand
TAAGCGATACCGATCAAACCCGGGGTAACCGGGCGCTGGATACCGTGTTCATCGACCAATTGTTTATCCGCAGTGACAATGCCACCGAGCCTGAGCCGCCCCTTGCGCCGTCGGCCCTGCAGGTCACCGGGGCAAGCAGTGGATCCCTGTCGCTGACCTGGGTGCATGACAGCAACGATGAGCAATCGTTCGACCTGGAGCGTGCTCCTGCTGGCAGCGGAGCCTGGGCAGCACTGGCCAGTCCGGGTGGGGGCAGCACGGCGTACACCGACCACACGGTCAGTCCGGCGACCTCTTACGACTACCGCATTCGCGCACGCAACAACGCCGGCGTGTCGGCGTGGTCAAACACGGCCACGGGAACAACCTCCGAAGCGCCATCGATTCAGCTCACTGCCAACGGCTACAAGAGAAAAGGCAGACACGTAGTTGACCTGCTTTGGTCAGGCGCGAGTAGCAATGTAGACATCCTGCGGGATGGTGCTGTCATCGCCAACGGTGGCAGCAGCGGCAATTACACCGATGCCACCGGAAACAAGGGCGCGCGAACTTATGTGTACCGGATCTGTGAAACCGGTACTGACACCTGCTCGGATGATGCGACGGTCGTATTTTGAGATCCGGATAAAGTGGCATTTATCCCTGGCGGCGGCGCTGATGATCTTGTTGGCGCTGCCGCCGCCGAGTTTCGCTCATCCGGAACTCTTGTCCCAGATAGAATTACTGGACGTACAACTCCATGAGCATCCCGGAGATCCGGGTCTGCTGCTCAAACGCGGGGACCTCTATCGCCGTCATGGTGATTATGATGCGGCTCGGCGAGACTTTGCTGATGCGGGCAAAGCCGAACCTCCCCCGCCGGATCTGGATTTTTTCGAAGGCTGGCTGCAGCTCGAAACCAGCCAGCCAGAATCCGCCCTGACGTCATTTAACCGCTACCTGGCTGCGCATCCCGGTCATGTAAAGACCCTGATTCTGCGCGCCGATGCATTCATCGCCCTCAAGCAGCCGGCAAAAGCGGCCACCGACCTGGGGCAGGCAATCAGCCACAGCCAAAGCCCTTCACCGGCGCTCTTTCGGCAACAAGCCCTGGCCTTAGTCTCAGCGGGTGCCGGTCGCTGGCCGGACGCCCGGGCCGTCATCGAAGACGGTCTTTCACGGTTTCCTGCCGAGGTTTCCCTGCTCGGGCTGGGTACCGATCTTGCACTCGCTCTGGATGACGAGGCATCTGCAAGACACTATATGAGCAAACTGCCTGCGGCCGTTCGGGAATTGCCGCAGTGGCAGGAACGGTTGGATCTCGCCGACGGCCTCGCTGGCGCAGATCCGGCACAACGGCGAGCGCTGCTGCGCAGGGCCGGGCAAGATCTGGAGCGTCAGACCTCAAGGGGACAAGCAATCGATCTGCTTGTCGCACGCATGCCACTCACGATTCGCGTGCGCCATGGTCCGGGTGATCGTGCAAGTACTGGACCACGGCCTCGTCCACGGTGACTGGCAGAAGGCCGTTCTTCAGGGCGTTGCTGCGGCTGGCCCGGGCGGACGTTCCCGCTCTAGCACTCCTTCTTCTCCTCGTTACCCGGCCCCGACACGCGCGGACACGATTAAGCCGATAACCTCTTTCCCGATTTCCCGGCGCAGCACGGCTTCCTCTAATTCGACATCACTGAATCCGGCTCTGGACATCAGCGCGGACAGGTAGGGTTCCGTGTGGCTGTAACGGCCGTGCGGGTGCAGGCGATAACCCTTGGCTTCACTTTCCGAGGTCAGGTGCTCAACGGAAAACACGACGTTGCCGGCATGTCTAAGCGCCTGCGCCGTCAGGCCGATGATTTCTTCGAGGTCGCCGAAATAACACAGCGTATCGGCGAAAACGATCAGGTCCCAGGTTTCGGGATGCTCCGCCAGGTAGGCGGTCAGTTCCGCTTCGACCAATTCGTCATATAGATTCCGGGCCCTGGCTTTGACCAGCATGGCCGATGACAGATCGGCACCGGTCAGGCGCGCGGCGTAGGGCTTCAACAACGGTGCGCACAGGCCGGTTCCGCACCCCCCGTCTAGCACGGCAAGTCCGGCCTGCGGCTTCCCCAGGCTCTCGCGCACCCATGCGCCAATCAATTCCGGTACACGGTATTCGAGCTTTCCCAGCCGGCTCTCGAAATTTTCCGCGAAACTGTCGAACATGCTGCGAATCACGGCATTCGGGGCCCGCGTTAGGTCCTCTTCGCCGCGGATGGCGCTGAGCATAAACGCCGCGACCGCGCAGTCCGGTTCACACTCCAGCCAGCGCTCGTAGGCCCGAATGCTTTTTTTCCAGGTCTTGCGGCTGAGGTAGCTCTTCTTTTCGAGCCTGAAAATCGACTGGCAAAGGCTATCGTGCGCCGGCGAGAATCGGGGATTTAACTCGATGGCTTTTTCATAACACTTGATGGCTTTCTTGTAATCGCGCGCCACCCGGTAGCTGTTGCCGAGGTTGTACCAGCCGATCAGGTAATCCGGCGCCATGCGGGTCGCTGTCCGTCCGGCTTCAATTGATTCCTGAAACCGCTCCCGATGCCGCAGAACGACGCAGAGATTGCTGTAGACCGATACATCGTTCGGCTCCAGTTCGATGACTCTTCGATAGCATTGCTCCGCTTCGCCGAGCTGCTCCGTCTCGAGCATGACGTTGCCAAGATTCTTGATGGCGTCACTGTAGTCGGGCTGAATCTGGATTGCCTTGCGCATCAGGCGGATCGCGGTTTTGCTGTCGCCCGATTGATGGGCCAGGAAACCCAGAAAATGCAACGCCCCGGGATGATCCGGACGCGCCCGCAGAATGGACTGGTAGAGTTTCCGGGCCTTGGTCGCCTGGCCCTGCCGGTGGAGGTCCAGGGCATTGCTGAATTTTGCTTCGATGGCGCCGCGGGACTTGAGTGACATTACCAGATTCGGCAGCGCCTACAATCCGTCTTCAAAACCATCGGAAAACACCTGTTCAGAAATCACCGTCAATAACGCGGTCGCGGAACTGAGGTTGAAGCCGTCGATCACGTCCATTGTGATGAGATAGACGCCTGTGGTGGCTGGCGCGGTTCCGCCAACGGTGCAGGTAAGGGTGCCGACGCCTGGAGCACAGTCTTCAACCAGCCCGGCCGGCAGGCCCAGCTGGGTGTTACCGCCCTCCAGCGTGTAGGAGAAATTCTCGGTCAGCACTTCGGAGTCAACGTCGGTCGCCACGTAATCGATGGTTTCGATGCCGGCGCCGGCAATCGCGATCTGTGGCGACCCCGATCTGACGGTGACTTCCGGCGGCTGATTTCCGGGACAGGAGCACAACCCGGCGCTGGCGCCTGCATTCACTTGCGGCTGCATGACGACCACCGTGCTTTTCTTTAGGCTTTTTTGCAGTTCAGCGCGGTCACGTTGCAATCCCTTCAGGCTTTCCAGGGACAGATCAGGCGTACCTGCATGCAGGGTCATATCGTTAAGTGGTATGCACGATTGCGACTTCGGCAGGTAAGCGATGAGTTCGCCGCGTCCCGGATTGACCGCGAGGCAGGCCAGGATGACCTGGCTGCCAAAAACCACCGGCACGCGGTGTTTGTGAATACGGGCGGGGATGCGTTTATTGCTGATGTCGTCAGACCGAAAAACCAGAACCGGCTGGTCCAGGTAGCGGCTGGTCATGGCATCGCCGGCAACGCAGACCGGAACCGTTCCCAGGAGCAGTAGCGTGACAACTGCTGCCTGAAGTTTCATGACTGGCGTCATCTGCCAACCGCTCCAATCGCAATCAGAATGGCTGGTTCGCCTGGATGTCCCATCCGCCGCATTCCTCTCCCGCGGCCGGGGTTCCGTCAACATTCAGCTCGGTGTAACACCATTCGACTTTCGAAAAGTTGAAGGTCACGTTTTCCGTGAGTCTGTCTTCGCCGCCGGAGCCGCCCGTCGACACCGACGTTACAATGACATTCTCCATTGTCAGCCGGTAGTAGGGGTCGTTGACTTTGCATTCCACGCAGGGCTTGTGGACCAGAAGCTCGAGCTTGGGAAAGTGCTTTCCGTTGGCGGTGAACATCATGATATCGGGTGACGCCTTATCCATGAACTTGGTCACGCTGATGTCCTGAAAACTGACCTCTCCCGCACCGCCGCCACCGCCGACATGCGTGCT
>CAMYKC010000215.1 GCA_947258865.1 uncultured Lysobacterales bacterium | reverse complement strand
CCTGATACGCCCGTCTTTGTCAGTCGACTCTGGCACTTGACTCTGACCCCTTAACTTTTGACTCTGGCACTTGACTCTGACCCCTTAACTTCTCACTTCGGTGTCCGGCAAGGAGAGACAAAGCTCTCTGGCGCTATCAGGTATGGTTCTTGGCATTGCAATTTTACGCTTCAATTTCTGTTTGCCGGGTAGATTGAGACGGCGCCGGGTGTTTTAAAAAGCCATTCGCAGCCATCCAATAGCAAGACGGAGTTAAGTGTCTCGCACGATCAGTGGCCCTGCATTTTTCAAGTACTCTGTATACTCAAAGTACAGCCTTTGGCCGCACAAAACGAGTATGGGAAGCAAAGACCCCCTTTTCCATGAAACCCATGCTTGTTGAGAAGCTGTGTGCCTGGGTAAAACAGAGCAGCAAACCCGCCGGCCGCCTTTCCACAGACTGGGCTTTAAGCACTTGCGTATACTTCAGACATGCGTGCCTGTACTCAATGCGGAAAGTGCTGCCTTAACTGCGAAGATAAAAATTGGCTGGGATCAGCAACTGAAGCCGACATGCTGCTCTGGCTGATTCGGGCACCTGAAGTGCTGGACTATGTCGGTGGCACCCGTCGTAGCCTCTGGATCAGCCCTGAAACGGGGAAGGAAACGCAACGCTGTCCGTGGTTGCGCAAGCTGCCGAGACAAGAAAAATACGAGTGCCGCATTCATGATGTCCGGCCTGAAGTCTGCCGAGATTTCCCCATCGACATTGGTCAAATGATTGACCTTGATTGCGAGATACTCGAGGCGGGTGATCTGGACAAGCCTCACATCCAATTGCTGATTGAGTTGAACAAGCTGAGAAACGCCAGCCACTTGCCGTCATAGTACGATTGTCTTGATCCATGCCACACCCGCGCAACAAAACAGGGCAGTGGCCGGCGGCCCCGAACCAGGTATTCGCAGCGCTATTCCTTTTTCAATTGATCAATAGCAGGCTGCAGAAATGATTTGGCTCGTGGATTCAGCTCAATAGCCCTGGCGTAGTTTTCGATGGCCGCCTCGAGCCCGTTTTCGGCCAGTTGTTCGTCCAGCACATCTTCGATCAGCTTGGGTTGAAACTGGCCGCGGTGGCAGGTAACGCACCGGACTTCCACGCGGTCAGACTTCTCGACCTGATTCAGTTTCGGTACATGTTGCGGACTTTTTGCCTAAACTTAGTCAATCATTACCGGCAGGTCGGTCAATATGTTCACAGAATTTTTCAGAGCGCTCTTCACAGCGGGGATTCCCATTGCGCTGAGCAGCTTTTTGCTGGTGTGGTGGGCGTTAAAAAACAATTACCTGGACGCGGTGAAGGATGTCGAAGGACTTGAGAAGGAGGTCAAGCGTCTGTCCAAATCCAATCGCAAGAAAAAAGCGGAAAAGGACCACGATCCCGCAGACGCTGAAAATTTTAAAAAGATAAGCCTGGCCCACAAAAAGTGGTTTTCGTTCGGCGGTGGATTCTATGGCGTAATTGCGTTGGTCACTTATATAGTGGTCGAGCTGCTTGAAATTCGTGATTTCATAGCCAATTTTGGCGGACTGGCCGCATTGATCGCTAACATCACACTGGATTTGTTTATCGATCTGATCATTGATTCCTTCATGAATTTCGTACTGGCCATCGCCTGGCCAATGTACTGGTTGAATGAAATTGATGGTCAATACATCTGGATCTGGTTTGCAGTTGCCTACCTGGGTTACTGGAGTGGAATTCGCTTCGCTCTTCACCAGGCCGGGATTCAAAAGCCCTGAATTCCGAGATAGGTGTTTAATACTTCCTGTCCACTCAAACATTCGCCCTGAGGTAGAGGTGCCCCGTGAAAAGATTAATGATTTTGACAACACTGCTGCTGAGTATTGGCACCGCGTATTCTGATGCAAGAGAATGCCCCGAAGGCGGGGAACCTTTTGCCGCTCTCACGACCACTTTGACCACCCCGCAAAATTTCACCTGTGACGCCGTCATGCCTCAATCGCTGAATCTGGAATCATTTCGGGAGGCAGCAAACGCATATATCAACTGGCTTTCGCAACCTGAAACCCCGAGTAAGTTTCCGCTCTGCGTCCTGCAAAAGAATCCTGAACTGTGGGAAACATTAATGCTGTATCAACGGCGCCTGCAGTCGCCGGCGCCGACCGATGCGGTGGTCGAGGACGCGTTCCTGCATTACGTCATCAACAAGCCATGTTCGAAACTGGCAGACGAGGAGACCGCGAATCTATGGCGATTGTTAAACAGCTATCGTTCGTCGCTGCTGCTCAAGAAAGAAACCGCAGGTGAGCAGAGCAATCATTCCGCGTGGACTCTGAGAGATTTACGCTCCCACGGGCAGAAGGCAAACATGGACCGCTACGGGCGCGGTGACATTGTCCCGACAGGCTTGCTGAATTTTGCCGAATCGTCCGATGAGTACTCGCACCTGAATGCTGTTTGGATGGCGGAGATGTCTGCGCTCGCCTACTGGACACCGGCTAAGAAAGATAACCCGTATCCGGAGTTGATAGAAAATCAGCTAAAAAAATGGGGGTACACACACATTGCGGACATCACAGATTCAGATACCGACACGAGCGCGTATCTGGCCGCGAAAGATAACCACCTGGTGCTGTCATTCCGCGGCACCTCAAGTTGGCCGAACTTTTTTACCGACGTAAAAATAAAGAAAGCTCGAGCCCGCAGGTGGGCGAAGGGCGATATTCATAGTGGCTTCAAAAGTGCCCTGGATGCCGTGTGGCCGCAGATTGAAACGAACCTGGAAATGCCTGGGCAACAACAGAAAAAATTATGGGTCACGGGTCATAGTCTGGGCGCGGCATTGGCTCAACTCGCGGCTCTTCGTTTGGAAGAGAACGGCCATCGCGTGCAAGCCGTTTATACCTTCGGTACCCCGTTGGTGGGTGATGCAAATTTCGTTGCATTTTATGATGAGCGACTCGGCGACCGGACGTTCCCGCATATTAATCACCGGGATCTGGTTCCGCTTGTTCCTCCTTCCTGGTTAGGCTTTAGCGTCACCGCCAGCAGTGAAATCCGGCATTTCACCGGGACTGACCATACTTTGGTAAAGCGGCGGCCGAAACGCGTTGGCGGTTCTGATAAGGATGATGGATTGTGGGAAAAGGCCAAACGTTTACTTCAGGATTCCACAAGGTACCTTCCACGGCCTTTACAGCCAACGGGAGTCTCGTCGGGGCCGCCGGTGGAGATGAACCTCTACGCAATGGGAGAACCCTCAAAGAAAGACCCGGTGAATGAACATGGCTCGTTTGAATACTTGTTCAAACTGGCGTGTGCGGCACTGGAGAAGGACTTGTGGCCGAGCGAGATCGAGCGAGCCGACGTGTACAGGCAGAGTCACTAAGCAGGCGCAGGGAAGCGAGACTCCTTTTTGGCCGTTCCTGCCTATCATCGGGGGTAAAAAGCGGAAAAGGGCTCTGACCCCAAATTCCGACCCCAAATTCCACATAATTCCCATCCGTAATCACTAACGTGCTGATCTGAATCAGAATAGCCGACAGGGAAAGGGAGTAAAAAAAAGAGGGTGCTTTGAGTGTCCGGAAAACAGCATCGGGCCATTCGGTTTTTGAAATTCATAGAAACAAGGGAGTGAAAATTGAAATCTCCCGGATTTGCTGCTTTCACCTTTATCCACAAACTGACGAGCGACGGATCGCCAAGGAGATGACTAATGCTTAGGAACATTGCCAAGTCTGTCCTCGCAATTCTGTTACTGGGGGGAGCAGCGGGATTTGCCGCGCAGCAGACGCCGATTCAGGAACTCGGAGACGAGATCTTCGAGGATGAGGATCTATCGATCAATAACAACCAGTCGTGCGCCTCGTGCCACGACGACGCCTGGGGCTCGACCGGCCCGGATGAGTTCATCAACGCCCACGGAGCCGTCTACGAGGGATCTATTCCCGGAGCGTTCGGCGACCGCAAGCCACCGGAGACGGACTATGCGACGCTGAGCCCCGTGCTGCACTTCGACAAGGATAAGTGGGTCGGCGGCAACTTCTGGGACGGGCGTGCGACCGGCGAGAAGCTTGGCTGGCCGGCCGCGGACCAGGCGCAGGGCCCGTTCCTCAACCCCAAGGAGCAGGCGCTGCCCGACTCCGCCTGCGTCGTGTACCGGGTCTCGGTGTCGGCCTACGCGCTGCTCTA
>CAMYKC010000214.1 GCA_947258865.1 uncultured Lysobacterales bacterium | reverse complement strand
CCAGCCCCAGTTTTTCCTTGCATCGTTTCAGGATCTCATCATCGCTTTGCGCGTCTTCTCCCGGGTTCAATTCAGCCCCGCGGTAGTCATCGAAACTGGATGAGGCCAGGATTTTACGTGCAATGCGAATGCCATCGACCAGGGTTTTCCGGTCGTCAGGGTGAGTGAGGAAATTCAGGTCGATGCGCGGCGGTGCTGCCGGGTCCGGGGACCTGAGAGTCATTCGGCCAAAACTCTTTGGCCTCAACACGCAGACATGGCAGGAATAGCCACTTTTCGACATGAGTTTCAGATCGCGGCCGCTGTCGTCGTATAGCAGGGGAATAAAATGAAGCTGAATATTGGGCGCATCGAGTTCATCCGATGTCTTCAGAAAAGCGCCTGCCTGGGTCACGGATGACTCGAGCTTGCCTTTTTTACCGAACAGGTAACGGAAGGGTTCCGGCGCCATCCTCAGCAAGCCACCCGGTGACGCTCTGAAACCGTCCTTTTTCCTGCTCTGCTGCAGCACGCATGAATCGACATGTTCCTGCAGGTTTTCCCCGACACCGGGGAGTTCGTGAAACACATCGATACCCACTTCTGCAAGAGACGAGCTATTTCCAATTCCGGACAACATCAGGAGTTTCGGCGAGTTGTAGGCGCCTGCACTGACAATGACTTCGCGGTTCGCGAATATTTTTTCCGACTTGCCTTTTCGCCGAATTTCGACGCCGGTCGCCCGTTTCCCGTCGAACAGGATTTTTGTCGCCATGACACCGCAGCGGACGGTCAGGTTTTCACGATTTCTTACCGGCTCGAGGTAGGCATGTGATGCGCTGCAGCGCTTGCCGTTTTTTATGGTGAACTGGTAGAAACCCGCGCCTTCCTGGCTGGGGCCGTTGAAATCATCTGTCGCCAGTTGACCGGCTTCGCTGGCCGCCTGCAGAAAGCGCTCGTTGATCGGGTAGTAATTGCGGCAATCGGAAACGTACAACGGCCCACTGCCGCCATGAAGGCTGTCGCCGCCACGCTCATTGCATTCGTTCTTTTTGAAGTACGGCAGAAGATCATCCCAGCCCCAGCCCTCGTTTCCCAGCGATGCCCAGTGATCGTAGTCGACCCGGTGACCCCGGATATAGATCATGGCATTGATGGCGCTGCCCCCGCCAAGCGCCTTTCCCTGGGGACAAAATACCGGTTGTCCCTTGCGAATGTCGTCCCGCGGTTCGGAATCGAACATCCAGTTATATTTCTTGCTGAACATGAAGTAGGCAAAAGCACCGGGGATACTCACCACCGGCGAGTTGCCCTTGGGACCGGCTTCGAGCAGGCAGACGCGATGAGCACTGTCGGCAGACAGGCGGTTGGCCAACACGCATCCGGCAGACCCGCCGCCGACGATGATGTAGTCAAATTGAGTATCAGTCATCAGGAGTTATTACCGTGTCCTCTAGTTTGCGAAATTCTTCCTCGATGCATTCCGCCAGCCGGTTCAACTGCGGCAGATCCTTGGTCGCAACGATTCCAAAGTTAAGGATACCACCGCAACTGAACAGCGTAATGTTCATATGCAGGCCGGGCAGCAGCAGGCTGAGCGGGTACATCTGTTCCACCTTTGCGCCTTTGATGTAAAGCGGATCTTTTGGCCCGGGCAGATTGGATACCAGGGTGTGGCCATGGGTCGGCAGGCGGTCGCTGAGTTTCAGTTTTTCGATCAGTTCGCCGGTGACCGCGAGCAGGATCGAATATTGCTCGATCGAGTCGCCCGGAACGCTTTCGATCTGGTTCTTGACATTTCGCAGGTTGTATCCAATTTCACGCAGGCGTTCCAGAGGATCGTCGGTGGGTGTCGCCAATTCGACCAGCATGGCGCCGACCTGGTTGCCGGCCTTGTCGCTCTTGTCTGTTCGGAGGTTAACCGGCATCTGTATGGTGATCGGATGATCGATGCTGTTGCCGGTCTCATCCAGGTAGCGGTGCAGCCCGCCGTCGATACAGCTCAGGGCCACGTGATTCAGTGTCGAACGGGTTGCTTTGCACAGCCGCTTGATGTCCTGCATCGTCACCCAGGTGGTGGCGATGCTTCGGCCCGGAGAAGAGCTTCCGGTCAGCGGTGTCTGGTCGTCCGCGCTGAATGGCACCGACACCGCGTGGCGCGTGATGCCCACTTTTTCCAGGTATTGCTGGGTTGCCATTTTGGCGATTCCACCGGTCGTCAATATCTGGTTCCAGGTCTGCTTCGTCAGGTCGCCGATGGTGTCGCTAATCGGGCCGGATTTACCCTTTGTTTTTCTCTTTTTGCGCCGGGTCAGTGTCCACGCCGGCTTCAGTGTCATGTCATCCGGTGAGGTGCACAGGCTATCGCTGACCCACCTGGCCATCATTACCCCGTCCGCATAGGCGTGGTGAACCTTGGTGTAGATCGCAAACCTCCCGCCCTCGATGCCATCGATCAGGTGATACTCCCACAAGGGTTTGGTGCGATCCATGACGGGCTCGTGCAGACGTGCAACAAAATCCTGGACTTCCAGCCAGCTGATCGATTTTTTTGGTTTGTGGTAGAACACATGCTCGTCGATATCGAAAGACTCGGACAGTTTCCAATGTGGACCCTTGAGGCCAAGGAACTGAATGACCAGGTTGAATGGCTCCGTCAGTTGGTCGCGGGTCTTCAGCTCTTCAACCAGTTTCCTGGCGAAATTCGGCGCAGACCCTCTTGGTTTTTTACACAGCATGAGTCCGGCGACATGTTTCGGGCTGCCCTCGGTTTCGGTCAGGAAAAAGGCCAGGTCAAGCACGGAAAGTTTTCGCATCGGTGTTTCTTCCCAGGCGGTCGGCGAAATATTTATGCAGATTTCGAAGTCCGCCATCCAGGTGAGATTTGCTTATAAGTGCTTTAACGATGAATCATATTGATCTAAATCAAGAATGACCGCCCTGCCTGCCCGATGGAGCCCCTTTGAATCATCTGTTCGTGAAATGCTTTCATTACGGTGATAATCTGTGTGGTCAGAACCATCATTGCACTGGTTCCTGATGAAAACGGGCTGATTCCTAAATTATAAGACGCACAAATCGTCTAGAGGAGAGACCATTATGAAAAACAGATTGGGTACGGACTTCAGGCTCCGGGGTTGCCAACTGGCAATAGCCGCGGCACTGGCGCTGTCTACACCCGCGCATGCAAAACAGTTTGAGCTGGGCACTTTCGACGGGAGCTGGGACAACACCATCAGTTACGGTATTTCCTGGCGAGGTGAGGATCCGGATCCGGCGCTGATTGGTATAGGCAATGGCGGAACCGGACCGGCCATCCTGACGGATGACGGCAACCTGAACTTCGAAAAGGGAGATATCTTTTCCAACATCATCAAGGGCACCTCCGAGCTGGAGCTGGATAACGGCCAGTTCGGATTCTTCGGCCGCATAAAGTACTGGTACGACTGGGAACTCAAGAGCGGGGGTAAACCGCACGGTCACGCACCAAATGACTACGAGGCGGGTGCGGAGCTGAATGATGGTGATTTCGCGGACTGGGCAAAATTCTCCGGCCTTGAACTGCTGGATCTGTTCGTCTACGGCGCCTTCGATATCGGTGATAATCCGCTGGATGTCCGGCTCGGCCGCCAGGTAGTGAACTGGGGTGAGGCGACCTTCATCCAGGGCATCAACGTGCTCAACCCGATCGACGTTTCAGCCTTCCGGCGCCCCGGCGCGGAAATCAAGGAAGGCCTGCTGCCGGTGGCGCTGCTCTACGGCAACCTCGGCCTGGGCGGGGGTTGGAGCATCGAGGCTTATTACCAGTTCAAATGGGAAGAGACCGTGATCGATGGATGCGGCACCTACTTCTCGACCGTGGATTTCGCGGCGGAAGGCTGTAATGAATTGGCCGCCCCGGACGTTGGACTACCGGATGTCGTCCTGCAGAATATCAATAACGTGGCCAAGGACCCGTTCGTCAACAAGGCCGGCGACAGCGGGCAATTCGGCCTGGCCGTGCGTAAATACGTTGAGCAGATGGACACCGAATTTGGCCTGTACTACCAGAGGCTGCATAACCGCACACCCGTGCTGAACGTGCGGTACAACCTGGGCGCCATTGGCGACGGCTCCGTTCTTCTCGGCGGCCCCGTCCCTACTTACTACCAGGTCGAATATCCGGAAGATATCGATATCTGGGGCCTGAGTTTCGCGACCAATATAGGCGTTGTCGCCGTGTCCGGTGAACTCAGT
>CAMYKC010000213.1 GCA_947258865.1 uncultured Lysobacterales bacterium | reverse complement strand
TCCAGCGACACCTGGGGCGGCTCGCTTTCATCGGCCATGAGCACCTGGCTCGCGGCTGCAGTCGAAATCAGTAAAAACGCCAAAGTCAATCGGTTCATTATCTTTCCATCCCGCTCTCGGCAAGAAATGCCTGGTTCATGATAGCAAAAGACCCTGCGGGTTCCGTTCCCATTACACCGCAGTCGTGATTTGGAAAAACCATTGAAAAACGGGTATTGATTGTCCATTGCAATCATTGTGCGTCGCCCGGCGTTGATCTCTGGTACATTAGTCGATCTTGAGGGGAGAGGGAGGCGCCAGCCGCGACAGATGACACGGTCGATCTCAGCACCACGACTGAGCCAGGATTCCGTTGCCCGGATACTGGACGTCACCCAGAAACTGGCTCAGCCCCTTGACCTGTTGCGCATGCTGACCGAAGTGGTTGAAGCAGGCGAATCCGTTCTAGCAGCCGACAAAGGTGCGCTGTGGCTCTATGACGCCGCTACAGACGACCTCGCCATGAAGGTCCCAGGTTTCAAGCCGGCGCCCCGGATCGCGGCAGGTGAGGGCCTGGTCGGTGAATGCCTGGCAAACCGGGAACTGATCAACGTTCGAAATGCATACAGCGACCCCCGCTTTCGTGGCGCGCTCGACAAGGCGACCGGCTATAAGACCCAGTCCGTTCTCAACGTTCCCCTGCTGGGCTGGGAGATGCAGCCGGTCGGTGTTCTGCAACTCATGAACAAATACACCGGGATTTTCGACGTAAATGACGAACGCGTGGCTGCGACCCTCGCGGCGCAGTGCGCCGTTGCGGTTCAGCGCGCCCAGTTGATGGAGGCGCTGCTGCTCAATGAGCGCCTCGACGAAGAGGTTGCGCTGGCACGGGAAATCCAGATGAGTACCTTGCCTACCGAAATGCCGCAGGTTCAGGGATACGACGTACATGGCCAGTTCATTCCGGCCAGCCACGCGGGCGGCGACCTGTTCGATCTCGTCATCCTGGGCGGAAAGCTTTTTATCCTGATGGGCGATGCCACCGGGCACGGCTTTGGGCCGGCCTTGTCAGCCACCCAGATGCAGGCCATGTTGCGTGTTGCCTTCCGTTGCGGCGCTGATCTCAACGAGGCTTTTCGGCACGTTAACAACCAGCTCGAGGAGGACCTGCCGGACGATCGATTCATCACCGCGTTCATGGGATTCCTCGATCCCGGAGTGCACCGGGTCAGGTTCCACTCCGGCGGGCAGGGCCCCATTCTCCATTTCAAGGCTGACGGCGAGCATTGCGAATGGCACCGGCCCACTACTTTTCCGGTTGGAATCCTGGAGCTAGACGATGCGGGTGAGGCCCAGACGCTAGCGATGGATTCGGGCGATGTACTGGTTCTTCTGTCTGACGGGATTTTTGAATATGAAAACCGGCAGGGCGCTCAATTTGGCGAAGAGCGGGTTTCCCAGTTGTTGAAATTCCATCACCGTCTGCCGGCCGCCGAGTTGGCAAGACAGATCCTGAACGCCGTATTTGAACATGGCAAAGGCGTTACCCAGGAGGATGACATCACCCTCGTTCTGGTGCGCCGATTGACGGAGGTCGTCTCGTGATAAAAAAATACCAGCGGAGTTTTGACCAGATCAGTGAAATCGTTGCGGATACCGAACGGTTTTTTACCGATGAAAAAATCGACCCGGCATTGCGCATGAAGGTAGACCTTTCACTGGAGGAGCTGTTTGTCAACATGGTCAACTACAACACGGAGACGGAACAAGACATCAAGATTGAAATGCGCCCCATCGAGGGCGGACTCGAAGTCAGCCTGACGGATTATGACGTCGAGCGATTCGACCCGACCCTGGCCGGCGAAGTGGATATCAACGCGCCACTTACCGATCGCGTCCCGGGTGGGCTGGGACTGTACCTGGTATTAAAAATGGCGGATTCGATTCATTACGAATACCATGACCGGAAAAGTAAAATAACTTTCACGAACAGGACGGCAGCGTGGGAGAAAGGGCAGGATGTTTGAGATTGACTTCAATGACAGTGGTGAAGTGGTGCTGAGCGGTCGGCTGGATGCCGCACAGGCAGCCAGGGCACAGTCATTTCTGGACGGCGTGGAAGGTCCCTGCGTGGTCGATTTGGCAGCGCTGGATTACATTTCCAGTGCCGGCCTTGGCGTGCTGTTACGTACGCACAAACGCCTGATGGCGGAACAACAGGGCCTCGAACTGGTCAACGTCAACAGCCATATCAATGATATTTTCTGCTATTCGGGATTCGATAAATTGTTTGTCATCAGGACCGTATGAAAATTTTTACCAACTTTTTTGCCGGTGCGCTGTAATTATGGTTAACAGCCGGGAATATGCACTGGTTGAACGGTGTAAGAAAGGTGACCGGCAGGCACTGGAAGAGTTGCTTGGGCAGTACGAAAGGCCCATTTACAACGCCGCGTACCGGATTCTTGGTAATCGGGATGACGCAGCCGACACGACACAGGTCGTCTTTCTAAAAGCCTTCGAGCACCTCGACCGGTACAATCCGAAGTACAAATTTTTTAGTTGGATATACAGAATCGCAATTAATGAATCCATCAATCAACTCAATCGCAGCAAGAAACAGCGTCCGCTTGATGAAAACCAGGTCGCTGCAACTCGCGGCCCCGATGCGGCTGTCGAGGCCGGAGACTTGTCGCGTGAGATCCAGGAAGGCCTGATGGACTTGAACGAACATTACCGAACCGTCGTCGTGCTGCGTCATTTTTCAGATTGCAGTTACCGGCAAATCAGTGAAATTCTGCAGATTCCCGAAAAAACAGTGAAATCGCGCCTTTATTCTGCGCGACAGTTGATGAAGGATAAGCTGCAGGCGCGCGGCGTTTACTGAGGGGTCACACCAATCATGATTGAAGAACGTACCCTACAGTTGATCAATGCCGACCTGGACGGTGAGCTGGGCCAGGCGGAAAAAGATGAACTGGAAGCGATCCTGGAGTCATCTGCTGAAGCACGTCTTATGAAGGCGGAGTTTCAGAAACTGGCCAACCTGCTCGACAACGCGCCGGAACAGACGCCTCCTTTGGATCTTTCCGCGAGGATACTCGGCCAGGTGGCCCTGTCCTCGAAGCCGTCTTTTACGCTGACCAATCTTTTTTCTTCATTTCAACCCGCGACGGCGGGGCTGGCCTTCGCAGCCGGTTTGCTGTTGACGGTTGGATTCTACGAGATATCACCGCGTTACGGATCGGCCAGTGATACAACCAGTATGGTTGGCACGATGGTTGCCGGCCAGCAAAGTCAGCGGGCTGAAAGCAAAGACAGACTGTCTTTTGAAGGCTCCGGTGTTTCCGGCAACGTATCAGTCCAGAAAAGCCAGGGGATGCTCGTATTGAATTTTGAACTCGATTCCGACCAGAAGACGGAGATCGAGGTTTCACTATCCGAGGCCGGCCTGAGCTTCGGCGGAATAGCCCACGTATCAACCGGCGATGAAGCGGCTGATGAATCCTACAAAATCTCGGGGGGGACTTTGCGTGTGGTGAACCAGGGACGACAGGCATTTTCGGTATTTCTGCCCTATGCAGCCAACGGAAAAGGAAGCAGCAGGGACATTGGCATAGAAATTTCTACCGAAGGAGCCCAGGTATTTTCTGGCAACCTTCGGAGTTGATTTCTTGATATGACTAACGGGAGAGTAAAGATGAAGTTCAAACAGCAAGGTAACAGCAAGATATGGGTGCTGGTCGGCGCGTTAGTCGTGGTCGCCGGAGCCCTGATGTATTTCAGTGACGCATTTCCGCCGGTAGGAGAAGATGCCTCGGGTACTATCGTTCCCGCTGAGCGCTATCGCGCAAACCAGATTGATAGTGATGATGTGGTGCTGGGCGACGAGACCTTCGCGAAGTTCATGCAAACCGACCTTTATGAGGAACTGGTGCAGAACCCGGAACTGATCGAAGTGATCACCGACGCGGACGTCCTGGCAGCATTCAACGATGAGAACATGCGGGCGGAGCTGAACAGCAACGTACGCTCTAACATGAGCGACAACGCACGTTCGAATCTGAACGACAACGTGCGTTCGAATCTGAACGACAACGTGCGTTCGAATCTGAACGATAACGTGCAGTCGAACCTGAACGACAACGTGCGTTCGAATCTGAACGACAACGTGCAGTCGAACCTGAACGACAACGTGCGTTCGAATCTGAACGACAACGTGCAGTCGAACCTGAACGACAA
>CAMYKC010000212.1 GCA_947258865.1 uncultured Lysobacterales bacterium | reverse complement strand
ACCGGTGGTCGGCATGATGACCGGTCTGGGTTTCCTCAAATTGTTCGGTTACTACCTGGCACGACGTGACGTCCGCCTCGAGCAAGGACACGAACTCGAGAAAGTCGAATCGACTCCGCTCGGCGTGGAAGCCGTTCACGAGGGTGAGCACGACAGCAATCGACAGATTTTCGACATTTTCAATAATCTGCAACGCGCCGAGTGGGACACGCTGATGTTCTTCTACGGCGTGATCATGTGCGTGGGCGGGCTCGGTGCTTTCGGTTATCTCGCGATTGGTTCGGAGTGGATGTACGAAGGCCTTGGTCCCACGACAGCCAACATCATTGTCGGATTCGCATCTGCCATTGTCGACAACATCCCGGTGATGTTCGCGGTCCTGGAAATGAATCCCGACATGTCGCATGGCCAGTGGCTGCTGGTCACGCTGACGGCTGGTGTCGGTGGTTCCATGTTGTCTATCGGTTCCGCGGCCGGCGTGGCCGTGATGGGTACGGCACGCGGTATCTACACGTTCTTCGGCCACCTGAAATGGTCCTGGGCAATCATGTTGGGTTACTTCGCCAGCATCGGTGCGCATTTCCTGGTGAACGCTTCACTTTTCACCTGAAGTGGGTATTGCCACTGGCGGAAACCAGATGACAAAGGAAGACGACCACTCCGGAAAAGGCCTCAAAAGAGAGATTGGCCAACTCGGGTTTGGCGCGATCGCGCTCAACGGCACGATCGGAGCCGGGATTTTCGCCCTGCCGGCTATTGCGGTCGGTCGCGCGGGACTGTTCAGCCCCTGGATTTATGTTTTCTGCGGCGTCCTGATCATGGCTATTGTTTTTGTATTCGCACGCGTGGCGAGCTACTTCAGCGATACCGGCGGCCCCGTAACGTACGCGACCCGGGCATTTGGGCCGTTTGCCGGCTTCCAGGCCGGCTGGTTGCTGACCCTGTCCCGCGCCGCTGCCTTTGCCGCCAACGCCCACCTGATGGTGACCTATGCCGGCTGGTTCTGGCCGCCGTTAACGGACGGCAGCTGGCATTTGAGTGGCGTATTGGCTGTGTGTGCCCTTCTCACCGTGATCAATGTCATCGGAGTCCGGCAGGGAATGATGGCGATTTTTGCGCTGACCCTGCTGAAGCTTTTGCCGCTGGCGCTACTGGTGGTACTGGGCATAAGCCAGACCAATCCCGGGATATTTACCGGCGCCGACATTCCGCCGCTCGATTCTTTCGGTGAGACGATGCTGATCATTTTCTACGCCTTTGTCGGATTTGAAAGCGCTGTGATCCCGGCGGGCGAAGCCCGTAACCCGAAGCGCGACATCCCGCTCGCCCTGGTCCGCACGATCCTGGCAATTACGGTGTTTTACTTCCTTATTCAGGTGGTCACGATTTCCGTTGCACCGGACATTGCCAGCAGTAAGACCCCCCTGGCCGACGTGGCGCAGATCCTGATGGGCGTAACCGGCGCGGCCATCCTTACATTGGGGGCGGTATTCTCGATCAGTGGAAACCTCACCTCGAGCATGCTCTCCGCGCCGCGGATGCTCTACGCAATGGGTCAACTGGGTAGTTTACCCGTCTGGTTCGGCAATATTCATCCCCGGTACCAGACACCGGCAAACGCCATCCTTTTTTACGCCGCGTTCTCGATCGTGCTGGCGCTGAGCGGGGGTTTTGTCTGGCTGGCGGTCATCAGCACGATTGTCCGCTTGCTGGTCTACGTGATGTGCATCACGACACTACCCGTTCTGCATCGCAAACTTGGCGAGTATGAGGGGCAGTTCAGCCTGGTGGGTGGAATGACGATTCCGGTTGTTGCGCTGCTGCTCAGCCTGTGGCTGATGAGCCATGCCTCGCTGAAGTCCTGGCTGGCGACCCTGGGGTTCTTGATCGTGGGTAGCATTCTGTATGCCTTTACGCGCCGCGGTAAGCAGGTAACGGGCACCCCCTGAAACGGCTGCGGTCTATGCGATTCAGAATCGGAAGACCTTAGCCACCGGGTAAATCCAACTGGGCGGACAAGCCGCCGTATTCGCTGCGGCCAAACGAAAGCTTGCCGTCGTACAGTGCCAGAATATCCATGACGATACCCAGGCCCAACCCATGTCCCTGAATGGATTCATCCAGTCGATGGCCGCGTTCAATGACCCGATCGATCTGATCTTCGGGAATGCCGGGGCCATCGTCGTCCACCATGAGCAGGCAACGGTTCGACAGGGGTTTACAGTGCAAATAAACTTTGGAATTGGCCCACTTACAAGCATTATCCATCAGGTTGCCGAGCATTTCCTCGAGATCCTGGGCCTCGCCTCTGAAAGAACAATCACACAGACCCGAGGTGTCAATCTCCAGATCACGGTGCTTGTATATCCGGCCCAGTGCGAAGGCCAGGTCTTCGGCCACCGTCCTCATATTGGCGCGGGCGCCGAGCACACTGTCAGCGCCTGAGGCCCGTGCCCGCGACAGGTAATGATCCACGCTTTTTGCAATGTCTCTTGTTTCGCTCAGGACCAGTGTTCTTTGCGCTTCCTCCAGGTGGCGCGCTTCGTTATTGATCACCGTCAGCGGGTTCTTGATCGAGTGCGCCAGGTCACCCAGCTGGTTGCGGGCGCGTTTCAGAAGCACGGCGTTGTGTTCCAGCAGGTTGTTGAGTTCGTTAGCCAGGGGCTGTACTTCTTTGGGAAAATCCTCCCGCAGCCGGTCGGATCTGCCTTCGCGAATATCACTGATCCCCTTGCTGAAGGCATGCAGCGGCTTCAGTGCCACTCTTACCTGCAGAACCACCGCCAGTACCAACCCGATACCCAGGACAAAAAAGCTAATCAACATGTGCTCGGCAATATCGATGACGTCTTCCCTGATCCCCACCAGCGGTGCGGTGACGACCATCAGCAAATGCCCTCCGGGCGGACCCGCCGCGATTTTCATTGTCTGAACACGGAGCGTTTGCTGCCCGGGCCCCGTGATCTCGTAAACCCGGATACCTTCCATGATTGGTAAGCCGCGCAGGTCCAGAGTCTTGCCGCCGAGGGAATGCGAGCTTGCAAGGACTTCGTCATGGTGCCGTATTTCCCAATACCACCCGGATTCGAGGATGTCGAATCGCGGATCGCTCGGATCGGACTTCAGCAAGAGCTTCCCGTCAGGTGAAAGCTGACTCGCGGCGACCATCTCTTCGAGGTGCATGAAGGCATGGGCGTCATAATGTTTCATGATGTGGTCGTGGTAGTAATACCAGAGCAGCGAGGCGGTTGCGATCAGCGCCAGGCCGATCCAGACAGACGAAAGTGCAATGATCCGGAACGTCAAAGATCTACGGGCCACCGTCACATTCCTTCAATTGGTAGCCGAGGCCTCTGCGTGTCTGTATCAATTCAGGGTCGAGCTTGTTGCGCAGGTGGTTTATCAGCACCTCGATGACATTGGAATCGCGCTCGACTTCCTGTTCATAGATGTGTTCACTCAGTTCAGGTTTTGAAACGACCTTTCCCTGGTGCTGGATCAGGTACTGGAGAGCCCGGTATTCCTGTGCCGTCAGGTTGACGTGATGGCCCTTCATCGTGACGCGCGCGGAGCTGGTGTCGAGTTCAACCGGACCGCATTTCAGCACCGGGCTGGCATGACCGGATGCTCTGCGGATAAGGGATTCGACACGCGCGAGCATTTCTTCGAGCTCAAAAGGTTTGGCAAGATAGTCGTCGGCGCCGGCCCTCAGACCCGCTACTTTTTCACGCCAGGTATCCCGGCTGGTGAGTATCAGCACGGGCACCAAGTTGCCGTCTTGCCGCCATCTTTGCAGAAGTGTGAGACCGTCCAGGATGGGCAAGCCAAGATCCAGGATGACCGCATCGTAGGTTTCCGTGTCGCCCAGGAACCAGCCCTGCTTGCCGTCGTTAGCGACGTCCACGACATAAAGCTCCTCCTCGAGCGCGATGCGAACTTGTCGTGCGACGTCATGATTGTCTTCAATAATGAGTATTCTCATAGCAGAACCTCTACCAAAGCGAGGCGCGTGCCCCAGGCCCCCAGAGACATGCTAAATGGAAATACAAGTAGCAGACTACAAAAGACTGCGACTTGATTGATCTGGCTGCGGATTGCAGATCGTGCCGGGTTATACCACATTGACTTGAATAACTGCTTTGGGTTGGGTAAAACGTCCTATCGCACCTTAATCCGGAAAAAACGCATGCGTCGAGAAACAGCCCTTCTGGTATTTATTTTCCTTCTGGTCTTGACCGCAGGCTGC
>CAMYKC010000211.1:4322-5405 GCA_947258865.1 uncultured Lysobacterales bacterium | reverse complement strand
AGAAGTACAGAAAGCCAGCATGCGCTTGTCAGGGCTGGCCGATTTTGCGGACAGCGACTTTCCCGTCGACGGATCAACAAACCTGCAGGACTGGGGTCTCGACTGGCGGAATGAAAACGACGCTGCGGCCGGGCCGGCCAGTCAGGCAGAAACCCTCGATGAACTCAGAGAGGTCATCCGAAACAGCCCCTAAATCCGGTAGACCAGCGCTTTCATGATCCCCGCGGTGACGGCCATCGCGCGGCGTACAGGCGGCGGCAATTCGCGCGCTCCCGCTTCGAGCGCCATGTCGGCGTGTTTCGCCTCATCCACTTTCATCTGGTCCAGGATGGCCTGGCTGCGGGTATCGTTTTCCGGAAGTTTTTCCAGGTGATCGTCCAGGTGGGCCTCAACCTGATTTTCCGTTTCCTTGACGAAACCCAGGCTCCACTCATCGCCGGCAATGCCGGCCACGGCGCCGATTGCAAACGAGCCCGCATACCAAAAGGGATTCAATACGCTGGGCCGGCTGTCCAGTTCTTTCAGGCGATCCTCACACCAGGACAGGTGATCGATTTCCTCGTCGGCGGCCTGCTGCATGGCATCGCGGGTTGCATCGTTCCTTGCCGTGGCAGCCTGCCCGGCGTAAAGCGCCTGGGCGCATATTTCACCGGTGTGGTTGATGCGCATCAGTCCCGCGACGTGGCGGCGTTCGCTCTCATCGAGGTCGGCCGGTGCGATGTCTCCCGCGGGATTTTCACGCTGTGGTTCAGGAGCTTGCGTGGTTGAAACCCGCAATGCTTCGTCCAGCGAGGCGATCAGGCGGTCAATTTTCGAGTAGTTCCTATCCATGGGCCATATTTTAGTATACTTGCGCGTCGTTTTTTCTCGATCACAACTTTTTTGAGGGAGTATTTCAAATGATCAGGAATGTATTCAAGCTGGCGGCAGTGTTTACGCTGTTGTCATTTTCGGCCCCCATTGCGGCTCAGGACGAAGAGCCGCCGCAGGGATGGCGCGGAAAAGGCGAGCTGGGTTACGTGAAAACCACGGGTAACACCGAAACTTCCACACTCAACACGGTGTTGGAATTTATCTATGAAA
>CAMYKC010000211.1:0-4282 GCA_947258865.1 uncultured Lysobacterales bacterium | reverse complement strand
GGTGCATTCAGGCATGACGCTGACAAATTTGCCGGTTACGATCCCGTGAGTTCGCTCTCGGCGGGTTATGGCTACCAGTTGATCCAGAACGACAAGCACAGTCTGCTGGGTGAAATCGGTGTCGGTTACCGCACTCAGGAAGTTGCGGCTACCGGGCAGAGTGAGGACGGAGTCATCGCGCGGGGCAGGCTGGACTATCGCTGGATCATAACGGAAACCACGGAATTCGGTAACCTGTTCCTGGTCGAGTCGGGCAGCGACAACACCTATTATGAGAACAGAACCAGCCTTTCTGTCGCCATCAACAGCGCATTTGCAGTGAAGCTGGCTTACGAGTATCGGAAGAATAGCGATCCGCCGTTCGGCAGCGATGACACCGACACCCAGTTCACCACGAACCTGGTCTACAATTTCTGATGTGAGTTATTACGAACGCCACGTATTTTTCTGCGTCAACGACCGGGGCAAGGACTCCGACCGGCCGTCGTGCGATCGCTGTGGCTCGTCCAGGATTCGTGATTACGCAAAGAAGCGGATAAAGGCCCTGGGTTTATCCGGTGCTGGAAAAATTCGTGTGAACCAGGCGGGCTGCCTCGACCGCTGCGAGGAGGGCCCTGTCTGCGTGGTGTATCCGGATGCGACCTGGTATACCTACGTGGACGAAAGCGATGTGGATGAAATCATCGAGTCCCACCTTTTGCAGGGCAAGCCGGTAGAACGCCTGGAAATATAAATTCTGCAGGAGTCCGCCCGGCGTGCAATCGGCGGTGTGGTGGACTCCTGTAAAAACTTGATTCCGGCGGCGGAAGCCAGTAAAATTTCCGCTCTTAACCTGCGGCCTTTTTGGGGCGCAGGTTTTTTCTGAGAGAATATTATGAAGACGTACGTAGCAAAGCCGCAGACCGTAGAGCACGATTGGTGCCTGGTCGATGCGACAGACAAGACGCTGGGCAGGCTGGCCTCCGAAGTGGCGAGCCGTTTGCGTGGCAAGCACAAGCCTGAATTCACACCACATGTGGATACGGGCGACCATATTGTCGTGGTCAATGCAGAAAAAATCCGGGTTACCGGCAACAAGCTGAAAGACAAGATTTATTACCGGCATACCGGCTACATCGGTAACCTGAAGTCCATTAACCTGGAAAAACAGCTGGACCGGCACCCCGAGCGGGTCATCCAGTCGGCGGTTAAAGGCATGCTGCCCAGGAACCCCCTGGGGCGGGCGATGTTCCGCAAACTGCATGTCTATGCTGGCCCGGACCATCCGCACGCCGCCCAACAGCCCAAAGAGCTCGACCTCTGAGCCTGACACCAACGGATACCCCATATGGCAAGCGAACAGTATTACGGAACAGGGCGGCGCAAATCATCGACTGCGCGCGTGTTCATGACCAAAGGTAAAGGGGAGATCGTCATCAACGATCGACCCATTGATGAATTTTTCGGCCGCGAAACGGCCCGCATGATCGTGCGCCAGCCGCTCGAGAAGCTGGAGATGAAAGACAGCTTCGATATCAAGGCGACCGTTACAGGCGGCGGAATTTCCGGACAGGCCGGAGCGATTCGTCTCGGCGTGACCCGTGCACTCATCGAATACGACGAGGAATTTCGCAAACCGCTGCGCAAAGCGGGCTACGTCACGCGCGATGCGCGGGAAGTGGAGCGCAAGAAAGTCGGCCTGCACAAAGCCCGCAAGGCTACGCAGTACAGCAAACGTTAATTTCGGCGGCATTTTTTGCCGCCAGACAGCCAATCAAACGGACGATCGGATTTCTGGGGGATCGTCTAATGGTAGGACAGCGGACTCTGACTCCGCCAGTGGGGGTTCGAGTCCCTCTCCCCCAGCCAAAATGAGAAAAGCCACCTTCGGGTGGCTTTTTCGTATTTGATGGATTGCACTGGGCTCGATCGCACTATTCAACCGTAAACACCCGTGACGCCGCAATTGCCTGGATACCGTCGTCCTTCATCAGCCTGGCGACGTAGCGGCCAGTCGGTAGCGGCCAGCCTGTATCCATATGCTCATTCAAACTCAATCTTCCATCCGGCATGGCATCGATGTATGTCCAGGCCAGAATGTTTTCCAACGTAACAGGCGCTCCTTCGAGGAAGATTGCGACATAATCGTTTCGATGGCCCGGAGCATCACGCCACTCGAGCGTGATGTGCTCACCTGCTTTAAATCCTCCACCGATGACTGAAATGACGGGTTTCGCATCCCTGGCCTGTACCCAGAAGTCTCGCGTTGCAGAGATGGTTCCGCCCGGATTTGCGATTGTTGCCTGGTAGTGACCGGGTGAAAACCGCTCTGCGTTTATGCGCCACCGACTCAACTCAGGGCATGATTGTACGAAGACCGGGCTTCCATCCTGATTGACCACTGAAACACTCAAGGGCGATTGACTACCCGGATTGCAGGTAATTCTTACATCTTCACCCCTTGGGTAAACCCTGCGATTGGTGCTGACCAATGCCGGCATGGGTGACGGCACAATCCGGAATTCCGAAACGATTGCACGGTGATCACTCGGCCATGGTTCAATGCCGAAGGATACCTCAGGCCCTCCTCTTTCACCGACGATCTCGCTGGATACGATTGTGCTCTGGCCCGCAGACCACACAAAATCAATTCGGTCTTGCGCATCGTTTGCACCCGGTGCGTAATCAGGGAGCGGGGGCCTTCCCGCCCACCAGGTGAGGCCGGGATTCTTCACCGGATCGGGAAAAACCGTGCGCCAGGAGTCCTTGAACCCTGCGGCGCTCACCTGCTTGCTCACTGGCCAGTCGACCGCAAATTTGAGGAACGGCCGGAGCCCGATGGTTTCCTCTGTCCAGTCAGTGTGGGCGGGCGCATTGAAATCACCCGTGAGAAATACCGGGATACCCTGCTCATGCAGGGGTGAAAGAACTTCAAGCCAGGGCTCGATTTTTGGAACCCGCGTGGCGAGTTCGATTTGCATAACCTTATCGAGAGGAGCTCCGTCGCGAACGGCATCAGGACCGTAAGGGTCCGAGGGTAAGTGAACATTGGCCAGGACGGCGATTTCTCCGGGTCTCACCTCGGCAAATACGTATTTGCCATCGGCGCCGGGTGGATCAAGGAGCGGAAATTTGGAGATGACATAGTTGCGCTGGTCGTGGTACCAACCCAGGTCGATGGCGAGTCGCTGCAAATTACCTTCGGCTTCCTGAATGCCCACCATGTCCGCCCCCGATCTGCGAATGGCTTCTGCGACATTTTCAAAGCTCACATGTTCGCCGCCCCACTCGATATTGAAAGACATGACGCGCAATTCCATCGTCTCGGCAGTTTCGCCGACTCCGTGAGCGCTGACTGCATTGCCATCCATAAACGCAAGGGCAAGGATCAGGATTGTCAGAATGCGCAGGCCTGGAAAGCGATGCATAGGATTATTTCCCGGGGCAGTCCACATATACTAGCTGACATCTGGAGGAGGAGAGGCGACAGTCATGACAGAACGGCTGATACAGAGCAATAGGGGTCGGCGGATCGCGGTCAGGAAAACGCGTTCTGAGGCCGAACCCTGATGAACAAATTAATTCGAACGATTGGGCCAATAATTTTTGGGCAAAATCTTCTCATGCTTCAGTTCAATGTTCCTTAGAAATATTGAAGATAATCATGGTCCAGCTATGGGACAAATGACAAAACGCCTTGTAGCGGTAGTGATTGTACTCGGCTCTATTGCTGGGGCGTGGGTCTTGTGGGACAAAGCGCCCAATACTGGTCGAACCGCAGAGAATCAAGAAACTGGGCTTGTGATCGAACCAGCGATTTCCGAAGATGCTCAACCGAATTCTGAAGGGGAGTCCCAACAGGCCGCAAGCAATCTAACGCACCCAGCAGTCGACGGTTACAGAGGCAAGCGTATTGCTCATGTTCCAGAGTCGAGTACAGGTGTCCAGGCCTCAGAGATCGATAACAATGCTCAGCATCTAGATTCTATAACTGACCAAATTGACTCGGCGCTTAACGGAAACGCTGATGACGCGATGAGCGTCGTTCAGCTGGTCCACCAGTGTCTTGGGACTCCGGAGGACAGACCATCTCTTGAGGCGCTTTTGAACTTTCACAGCATGCACTCCGAATTGCCGTTGACAACGCTCGCTTAGACCGCGTTCTCTGCGGTGGTCGTATTCCGCCAGTTCGTCGAAGAATGGTGGCAACCGAGCCATGGGTACGGTCAAAGAGCTGTGCGATCGACTCTAGAGACTCGCCTTTTTGCCAGCGATCCCACATCAGCGCTTTGTCTGTTTCGGT
>CAMYKC010000210.1 GCA_947258865.1 uncultured Lysobacterales bacterium | reverse complement strand
GCACCACGCCCTTGTCATGCACCGTCAGCACACAGATCGGTACGGATCAGGTGGTCGCCGCGGACGACTCACCACTTCAACAGACTTAACTCGGCGACTCGCGTGCACCCGATTGCTCGGCCATTCTCGGTCGTTGCTGCAACCTACCACTCGAAGAAGTATTCGATGACCCATATCGCCGTCATCGCGTTGAAAACCAAACCCGATATCGCACCAAACAATACCGCCGGCCACACCTTACGTTTCTCAGGAACCTTGAAGACGGCACAATAGCTGAAGCTAAAAAGCAGGCATGTCAAGATGCTCGGCAGCGTGGTGATGACAAGGAAGATCAACTCGACAATGTCAGGCGGACTTGTTCTTCGTTGGGATTGAGGAACGGATGAGTCATTGAACACAACGAATAGCCAAATCACGACCACGGTGAAGGCAACCGGCAGACTGGTGCAATACGAGTATGTGAAGACTTGTTTGGGCGTCAGCGCCGTTCGTGTTTTCGATGCGCCATCCTGCGCATGTGCGGTGGATGGGGACTCGTACGGGTTCGGCTCATTCACCAGAAAATGCCTTATGTACAAAGCACAATATTGCTCACTACGAGCCTGACGTAACGTTTGTCTTGAACCGATCAATCGCCTGCTTCATGGACCTGGTTACTCCAGGATGCTGGTCTACAACATTGGTGATTTCTTGCGGATCGAGTTGAAGGTTGAAGAGTTGAACGCTTTCTTCCTTGACGATCATTTTCCAATCGCCGCGCCGCATGGCCGTCCCAAGCTTGGGTTCGTATCCGAAGAAGATATCTCTGTCCGGGAAATCCTTTTGCTCGAGCAGGTGCGCCTTAAAACTGGCGCCGTCAAGGTTTTCCGGGTTACCTTTCGAGAGGCCGGCGATGTCGGTGAGTGTCGGGAACAGATCGAAGCCAACGATTAACTTGTCCGACTGGCGCCCCGCCTTGATCTTGCCCGGCCACCACGCGACGGCTGGCACGCGGTGCCCACCCTCATAGTGGCTGAACTTGCCGCCACGGAACCTACGGAACTCTTTTGGGCTCATTCCCACGGCCCCGTTGTCCGAGAAGAACACGACAAGAGTATTCTCTGCAAGGTCGAGTTCATGGAGTGTGTCGAGGATCTGGCCGACACCTTTGTCCAGGTCCTGCAGCATCCACCTGTACTTGTCGCGGTTCTTGTCGTTGATCCGGTTGGGATTCTCGCCCTCGACGCGATTGTCCGGCGTGTCCTCCACGGTCTGGTAGGGGTTGTGCACCGCAGCGTGCGAGACGTAGAGGAAGAACGGATTGTCCTTGTTGCGTTTGATAAACTCGATGCTGCGGTCGGTGATGATGCGTGTCGAATAGCCGGGCACATTCTGTTTTTCGAGGCCAACACGCCAGGCCCCGTGATTGTGGTAGTCCGTCGCGCCGTTGAGGAAGCCGACGAATTCGTCGAAGCCGTGGTGGACCGGGTTGTACTGGTCCTGATAGCCGCAGTGCCATTTGCCGAAAAGGGCGGTCGCGTAACCGTTGTCCTTGAAAACTCGCGGGAGAGTTGGGATCGAGGGAGATATCCCGCTCTGAGGTTCCCGGCTACCAACGATCACGTCAACAATGCCGACGCGTTGCTGGTACCGGCCGGTGAGGAACGCGGCACGGGTCGGGCTGCAGACCGAGGAGTTCGTGTGGAAGTCGGTGAATAGCATTCCCTGTTCGGCCATCTGTTCGATGCGTGGTGTCTTTACCCAGCCGTTGTACAGGGCCATATCGCAGCAGCCCAGGTCGTCGGCCAGGATGACCACGATGTTGGGCGGGCTGTCGGCGTGCGCCGAATTTGGCACCGCAACACACCATAAACAATTCAACAAGCAGACAAGCGTGCGCAACATAAGAATTTATCGTTTACGGGACAGTGAGAAGGGAGAGTGTTTTTCCTGATAGGTCCGCTTGACTGAACGAGGTAACGCGCAGTTGGCGGGCACAAGCGTTGGAGATCTAGTCTATCTCAGTGAACCGTTTGACTGGACTGTAAGATCCGTTGGTCCGACTCGTTGCTTCTGCCGAGAGACCGATCCAAGTCCGCCGCTTGGTTGCACACTTCCTACGAAAACGGTCGGAGGACCGGAGGAAACTGCGTTGAAGCGGTCAGGCGAACTCGCGCTGGACGATGCAACCTCCGCGAGTTTGACGGCTGCCTTAGCGAGAGTGCTAAGGCAGGTTTCTTTCCGTTGCCGTCTTCGACGACCTCGATACCGGATCCATAATGCCAAGCATGGACATGATGCAGGAAATCGCCTCGGACGACGTGCTGGGACTGGCTTTGCCGGCGCCGCCGCGATTACTCGGCAAACGACGACATTGGCCCATAGGGAAGAGATTGCTTGACGGAACGATCCAAGGGGCAAAAATAGGGAACCTGCTGAGCAAAGGAGGCCAACCATCCCAGTCTTAGTAATCATTCCACTCACCATTGCAAGTCATCATGAAACTCATCACTCTCTTTCTCGTTTCACTCTTCACTTTTCACTCTTCTTTCGCCTTGGCGAAAGACCGGCCCAACATTCTCTTCATCCTGACTGACGACCAGGGCTACGGAGATCTCAGCTGCAATGGGCACCCGTTTATTAAAACCCCGCACATGGATCAGATCCGCGAGGAATCAGTTCGCCTGGAGAACTTTCACGTCGCTCCAAGCTGTTCTCCGTCCCGCGCGGGATTGCTGACCGGCATGCACGAATTCAAATCTGGTGTGACCCACACGAAATCCGGCCCGAGACAACAGCTGAGCTCGGATCGGATGACCATTGCGGAACACTTGAAGACGCAAGGTTACGCCACCGCACTATTCAACAAATGGCATTTGGGAGCGCCTAATCCTGATAAGCGAGGGTTCGACGTGTATCTCCGGACGGTTTCTCCGCCTCCGCGAAGTACCATGTTGCATTGGGATCCGAAGGTTGTCATCAACAAAAAAGCCCAGGGCGGTCCAATCAAGGGGTTCTCACCCGACATCCTCACGGATCAACTCCTAAAAACCATGGACGACCATGTCACCAATGGCAGCGGTAAACCGTTCTGCTACTTCTTCTGGACCGTCACCCCGCATGCCCCAGTCATGGCTCCTGACAAGTACAAGAAACGGTTTCAGGGAAAGATGACCGAAGAAGAAGCGGCCTACTGCGGGATGGTCGAAAACATCGACGATAACGTGGGGCGCGTGATGGCGAAACTTAAAAAGCTGAAGGTGGATGAGAACACCCTGGTCATTCTGATGAATGACAACGGCAGTACGGTGGGGGTCGAGCTTTACAATGCCGGGATGCGTGGAGCCAAAACTTCTGTATGGCCGGGCGGAACCCGTGCCTTTTCCTACTGGCGCTGGCCGGGCACGTTAACGCCGCGCACCGAGGAAGCGCTCACCGGGTACATCGACGTTGCCCCAACTCTGGCCGAAATAGCAGGGGTTGAATTACCGCAAGAGGTCGCCGATGAAATCGATGGGCACAGCCTCCTCGGTCTCCTCAAGTCAGCCGACGGCGCATTCCCCAGGGATCGGCTGCTCTTCAAACACGGTGCCCGCTGGGAAAGCGGCTTTGCTGAACAGCACAAATATATCCAGGCTGCGGTTCATCAGGGAAACCATCTGGCCATTCGGATCGATACTTGCCCGTGTAAGGAAGGAGTCTGCGCCAGGGGAAGGGCGGTCAAAGAGGGAAGGGCTAAATCCATGGTCTATACATCCACCCCGGAAAGCACACTCTTCCACTGGGCGGTTACCGATGGGTGGGAACTCTATAACGTCAAAGACGACCCGGGGTGCAAAAACAATCTCAGCAACACCATGCCGGACCTTCAACAACAGCTGGCTCGTGCATACGACAACTGGTGGGATGATGTTTTTCCAAAGATGATGGAACGGGGTGGTGATGCTCCGCTGCTGAGCAAGAAAGCACACTGACGAAGATGAATACAAATGAACGTTAAACTCGAAATGAAAACGAAAGCGCTTCGTTCGATCGGTGCGGGCCTGTTGTTCGCTTTGGTGGTGTACGATCAACACCGGAAAGACACCAAAAGATTATCCAGCGACGTCTCCGCGCGTCGGGACAGGCCAATCACTCGGAAACTTACGCTGGACCGTCTGGGCCGGTTCACCCGTGACCTCGACTGGCGGTGGCGAAAACCCAGCTTTCCTTCCTTCCGTTGAAACAGTGCAGTAGCAATCAACCATAATGCAAAAGCGAACGCAACCATGATGCAATCGAAGCTTCATCCGTCACTCGTCAGACTGTTCG
>CAMYKC010000209.1 GCA_947258865.1 uncultured Lysobacterales bacterium | reverse complement strand
GGACCACTCTGGGAGGCATTCGAACAGGATATCCAGCCGGTGCTGCTGATTGATGAGATCGACAAGGCGGATATCGAGTTTCCGAACGACCTGCTGCTCGAACTCGACCGGATGGAATTCTATGTCTACGAGACCCACGAAACCGTGGTCGCAAATCACCGCCCCATCATCGTGATTACCAGTAACAATGAAAAGGAACTGCCGGATGCCTTCCTGCGCCGCTGTTTTTTCCACTACATCCGCTTCCCGGATCATGAAACCATGCGCGACATCGTCGATGTGCATTACCCGAACCTCAAAAAGGACCTGCTCGAAGAGGCGCTGAAGGCGTTTTACGATTTACGCGAGGTGCCGGGCCTCAGGAAAAAGCCATCGACTTCGGAGCTGCTGGACTGGCTCAAGCTCCTGCTGGCCGAAGACGTTCCGCCAGAAGCCCTTTCCAGTGATGACCGGCGCAAAACCCTGCCCCCCTTGCACGGCGCCCTGCTGAAAAATGAACAGGACGTTCACCTGTTCGAACGACTGATCTTCCTCAGCCAGAGAGAAAATCGCTGATCCTCGCACGTTGAAGGTTTAAGAACATGCTGATCAAGTTTTTCTTCATGCTGCGCGAAGGAGGCCTGAAGGTCTCCATCACGGAATTTCTCACCCTGCTCGAGGTGATGGAGAAGCGCATCGCGGGTTATAGCGTTGAAGAATTCTATTACCTGTCCCGAGCCTGCCTGGTAAAGGATGAAGCCTTGTTTGACCGCTTCGACCGGGTGTTCTCCGCTCATTTCAAGGGTGTTCAGGACCTGTTCGGCGAAGAGGCGGCGGAGATTCCCGAAGACTGGTTGCGCCGCGCGTTCGAACTGGGCCTGACCGACGAGGAGAAAGCGCTGATCGAATCACTGGGTGGCTGGGACCAGTTGATGGAAATGCTGAAAAAGCGGCTGGCTGAACAGGATGGCCGCCATGAAGGGGGCAGCAAGTGGATCGGCACGGGAGGGACTTCGCCTTTCGGCGCTTACGGTTACAACCCGGAAGGCATCCGCATCGGGCAGGAGGGTTCGCGCAGCCGTCGTGCCGTGAAGGTCTGGGATAAACGGGAATTCCGCAATCTTGACGACTCGGTCGAATTGGGTACGCGTAACCTGAAAGTGGCTCTGCGCCGCTTGCGGCGGTTCGCGCGGGAAGGCGCGGCGGACGAACTGGATTTACCCGACACGATTGAATCGACGGCGCGTAACGCCGGTTTGCTGGACATCAAAATGGTGCCGGAACGTCACAATGCCGTGAAAGTCCTGCTTTTCCTGGACATCGGCGGCTCGATGGACGACCACGTACGTGTCTGCGAGGAACTGTTTTCCGCAGCTCGCGGCGAATTCAAGCACCTCGAATATTTTTATTTTCACAATTGCGTCTATGAGGGTGTGTGGAAGGAAAACAAGCGCCGGCATACTGATCGAACGCCCACCCACGATGTTCTGCATAAATACCCAGCCGACTACAAGCTGATCTTCGTCGGTGACGCCACCATGAGCCCATATGAAATCCATTACCCCGGCGGCAGCGTGGAACACTGGAACGAGGAGGCCGGATCCACGTGGATGAAACGCCTGCTGGATACCTATCCCAAGGCGATCTGGCTGAATCCCGAGCCTACACAACGCTGGGACTATACGCCTTCCATCCAGATGATCTCGGAGATCATGGAAAACCGGATGTATCCCTTAACCGTCAACGGTCTTGAAAGTGGCATGAGGGAACTGAGCTGAGTCCCGCAACCGCCTTGCTCAGGTGCCTAAATTGATCAATTTTTGACCAGAATTTAGTATGTTTACTCTAAATCCGGGTGTTCTAATCTAATCAAATCAAAACCAGATGGAGGTTTGATGATGAACGCTCATGTTGTTGTTTACACATTATTGGCAATTGTCATGGGTGCGATGGTTTATGTGGTCGGCACTCCCTGGTTAACACCGAAACCGCGCAGAATCGGCAGGAAAAGGTCACGAAGGAGCATAGGCAACACCCACAGATGATCTCCGGGATTATGGCAAGCCGCGTTTACACTGACTGTTATCGGGCTCGAGACCGGTATGCGGGAGTTGGGCTTATCCCCGGAGTATGTCGGCATCCCTAGATGCCTAACAGCGAGAGGAAGAATCGCATGCAATCAGCGATGCCGACGTTCTCCAGGCGCACATTCCAAATATGGATGATTGCGTAAAATGTCCAGACACCGGCCATTCGCCGCACCCGTATCAGGGGAGAGCTTTCTGAACCGGACTTACGCATTTTCTGTTGCCGCAACATGGAGACCCCGATACCAAGCGCCAGGAGGAAGCAGTAAATGAATCTCGGGCCCCAGACTGACCAGAATCCGGCGAAATCCGAATGGATAACCGTGTCGGGTCGCGACAAAATATGATGGTACATGTTGCCCAGAAATGCAGCGGCAAAGACCGCGGCGAACATTCGTGAAGACGGACTCAGGGCCCGCAGCCGCAGATAAGTCGGGTAGAAAAAGAACTCGACCAGGAGTTCCTTGAAGTAATAGTAATAGCGGTTCCAGAATTCGAGAACGGACTCGGACAACAGTGGCTTGTAAGTATTGCGGAACACGTTGAATCCCAGCAACCGTAAACAACCGACAATCACGTGGCCCACCGCGGCCAGCGAAAGGGTCGCGCGGATCAGTTCCAGGTATATCGTTCCCCAGCCGATGTGCCAGGCAGGATAAACACCGGACTGCAGGTACTCGGCCAGGCGGGACAGGCCCAGGGTCCAGCCCTGCGGCCACGCCGTGAGTCGTTCAACCGTATGGCCAAAAACTGCGGCATCCATGAATTCGCGGACATAGATCCAGAGAATGGCCAGTAGCAACAGCTTGATCCCGGCCAACTGCGAGCGCGCGAAAGCTCCAGGGTCGCGGGCTTCGTGCCTGGTCAGGTAATCCAGACCTTTTCCATAAGGGGTCTGGGTTCCGCCGAAAACCGGAACCAGGTAGAAGAGGTGATCCCGGAAGCGGGTGCCGGCCACTTTTCCGCGGCTGCCCTGCATTACCAGGTAGCTCAGGCGCCAGGCCAGGAATGGCACCATGGCCAGCACCCCGAGCCAGGGTATCGTACTCAGCAACAAGGCAATCCAGATCCCTGTGTGCAGCGTCAGCAAGGGATAGCGCCTGGCGGCGGCAGGCCAGAGCGGGAAACGGAGCACCAAAATGTACGCGATGTAGAGACAAGCCAGGCCCGCCACGACACCTCCGGTAAGGAACATCCATTGCATGCCCGCTATGTCCAGGAAGCGTTCGGCGAGTGTGCCAGCTGCGGCAACGGACAGGAGGATCCGCCGCTGTGCCGGGAAAACCATCACCAGGGCAAGCGCGGCCGGCATCAATACAGTCACTTCGTGCCAGGTGAACAGCAAGGTAGCGATCAGCCACAATGCCAGGCGGCCGGAGCGGGATTGAACCGCGGTCACCAGCGCTTCGTTTTCGTGAAACTGGGCCAAGACCCCTGGATTCATCAGCTTTTCATTCGTTGGCGCGCGCGATTGCGGTCAACATTCCGTTGATCGACCCGAGGTCAGCGGGATCGATTCCAAGAGCCTGCAAATTGCAGCCATAGTTCTGTTCCAGGTGGAAAATAATCTGAATCAGCGCAAATGAATCGATGATCCCGGCATCGATCAGGTTGCTGTGGTCGTCGATGTCGTCAGCCCGGTAACCAGGCCTTGCAACCGAATTCAGAAATTCAATCAGGTTTTCCCGTTGTTGTTGTCGATCCATGCTCAGCTTTCCCCCGAGCGTGATTGCCCGAGAAGTCGCCGCAGGTCAAATGGCGGGACCGCCAAGCAGGCCTGTCTGACTGAGTCGCGGTTAATCTTGCCGCGGCTGGTTCGTGGAATCTCATCCAGCAGATACCACTGCACGGGGTGTTTGTGCTCGGCAAGATGCCGGCGCACCCATTCATGGAGGTCGAGCAAGGTCTGGTCCGCCCGGTCTTCGAGCACGACGGCCAGCCCGACGTTTTCGCCGTAAAAATCGTCTTCATAGCCAAAGGTGCAGACATCCCGCGTGGCGGAAAACTGCTCGATTACTTCGTCGATGTCTGCCGGAAAAATTTTAAGGCCGCCCTTGTTGATTTCATCGCGCTCACGGCCCTTCAGGAACAAGCGGCCTTGCTCATCGATCAGGCCGATATCACCAGTCATGAACCAGCCGTTGCGCACCGCCGCGTCGGTCAGATCCTGGCGTTGAAAGTATCCTTTCATGAGCGCTGGCGTTTGCAGCCATACCATTCCGGTTTCACCGGCTTCA
>CAMYKC010000208.1 GCA_947258865.1 uncultured Lysobacterales bacterium | reverse complement strand
GGAAGCCTTCGTTATTCCCAGCAGAACGCGCTGGAATTCAGCCGGCCGTTTCTTGTCTTTTGCAACTGAGTTGTTCTCTTCGATGACGCGCACGTGATCAACCTGTTCGCCGCGCAGGAACCGGGTTTCACCGCTATCCATGATCTCGGCTTTGCGCAGCATTTGCCTGACAATGACCTCAATGTGCTTGTCATTGATCTTCACACCCTGCAGACGGTAAACATCCTGAATTTCCTTCACGAGGTATTCGTCAAGCGCCTCGACACCCAGCAAACGCAGAATGTCGTGTGGATTCGGTTCGCCATCAACGATGGTTTCACCCTTCTCCACGCGCTCACCCTCGAATACGATCACGTGACGCCACTTCGGGATGAGTTCCTCATAGGTATCACCATCATCCTTGGTGATCACGAGTCGCTGTTTGCCCTTGGTATCCTTGCCAAAGCTGATGATGCCCGACACTTCGGCCAGAATCGAGGGCTCCTTCGGTTTACGTGCTTCGAACAGGTCGGCCACGCGCGGCAAGCCGCCCGTGATATCGCGCGTCTTGGATGACTCCTGCGGAATGCGGGCAACGACGTCACCAACCAACACGTCCTGACCATCATGCATCTGTACGATAGATCCAGCCTGCAGAAAATAGTGCGCGGGAATATCCGTACCCGCCAGGCACAGTTCCTTACCCTTGCCATCCGCCAGGCTGATCATCGGACGCAGATCCTTGCCAGCGCTTCCGCGCTGTTTGGGATCCGTGATCACCAGGCTGGTCAAACCCGTGATGTCATCCACGTGTTCATTAACCGTGACACCGTCGATGAATTCGTGGAATTTCACCCTTCCGGCAACTTCCGTGACAATCGGATGGGTATGCGGATCCCAGGTCGCCGTCACGTCGCCGGCGGTAACCGCTGCCTCGTCACGTACCGAGATGATCGCACCATAGGGCACCTTGTAGCGCTCACGCTCCCGGCCATGGTCGTCGATTACCGACAATTCTCCCGAACGCGACACCGCCACCAGTTTCTTGTCCGCGTTCTCGACGGTCTTCATATTATGAAGTCTGATCGATCCGCTGGATTTGACCTGGATGTGGTCCACGGCGGCCGCACGGGACGCAGCACCACCGATGTGGAAGGTACGCATCGTCAACTGTGTGCCGGGCTCACCGATCGACTGGGCAGCGATTACACCCACCGCCTCGCCGATATTCACGATATGACCACGTGCAAGATCCCGCCCGTAACAGGATGCGCAAACACCATGCCGGGTTTCGCAGGTAATGGTGGAGCGGACGTCGATCCGGTCAACACCGTTCTGCTCGAGCGTTTCAACCCACTGTTCATCCAGCAACGTGTTTCGAGAACAAATGACCTCTTCAGTCCCGGGCTTCAGCACGTCAGCTGAAACCATGCGGCCGAGTACCCGCTCACTGAGAGGTTCAACGACGTCACCACCTTCAACAATCGGTTGCATCGTCACGCCGTATTCAGTCTTGCAGTCTACTTCGGTGATGACCAGGTCCTGCGCAACGTCGACGAGACGACGCGTCAGGTAACCCGAGTTGGCTGTTTTCAACGCCGTGTCCGCCAGTCCCTTTCGGGCGCCATGGGTAGAGATGAAGTACTGCAGAACGTCCAGCCCCTCGCGGAAATTAGCGGTAATCGGTGTTTCAATAATCGAGCCATCGGGTTTCGCCATCAGTCCGCGCATTCCGGCCAGCTGCCTGATCTGGGCCGCCGAACCGCGAGCCCCGGAGTCGGCCATGATGAAGATGGAGTTCATGGAATCTTCTTCCACTTCATTTCCTTTCGCATCGGTGACAACGTTCTTACCCATGCGCTTCATCATGGCGCGCGCGACCTGTTCGTTCGTTCGCGACCAGATGTCCACGACCTTGTTGTAGCGCTCACCCGAGGTGACCAGTCCCGAAATATACTGGTTTTGAATTTCCACGACTTCGGCGTCGGCGCTCCCGAGAATTTCTTTTTTCTCATCCGGAACCATCAGGTCGTCGATACCAATCGAAACACCCGCCATCGTTGCGTAATGGAAGCCGGTGTACATCAGCTTGTCGGCGAACACCACGGTCTTCTTCAGTCCCAAACGGCGGTAGCAGGAGTTGATCAGGTTGGAAATCTGCCTTTTCTTGAGCGGCTCGTTCAACAAGTGGAACGGCATACCCGTGGGGCGAATTTCCGCCAGCAGCGCTCTGCCGACGGTCGTCTCCACCAGGTTGGTTTCATGACGCTCTTCTCCGTGCTCGGAAATAATGGTTTCGTCAATTCGCACCTTGATCCGGGCGTGCAGGTCGATCACCTTGTTCTCGAATGCACGGTGCACTTCATCGATGTCGCTGAACAGCATATCCTCCCCGCGCGACGCTTCCAGCTGGCGGGTCATGTAATACAGACCCAACACGACGTCCTGCGTCGGAACGATGATCGGCTCGCCGTTTGCCGGCGACAAGATGTTGTTTGACGACATCATCAGGGCGCGAGCCTCGAGCTGTGCTTCCACCGACAACGGCACATGAACGGCCATCTGGTCACCGTCGAAGTCCGCGTTGAACGCGGTACATACCAGCGGGTGAAGCTGAATGGCCTTGCCCTCGATGAGGACCGGCTCGAACGCCTGGATGCCCAGCCTGTGCAGCGTCGGCGCGCGGTTCAGCAGGACCGGATGTTCACGGATCACCTCTGAGAGGATATCCCAGACTTCTGCACGCTCTGATTCCACCAGCTTTTTCGCTGCCTTGATGGTGGCGGCCATGCCACGACGCTGCAGCTTGCTGAAAATGAAGGGCTTGAACAGCTCCAGAGCCATTTTCTTCGGCAGACCGCATTCGTGCAGTTTGAGTTTTGGTCCGACCACGATTACCGAGCGGCCCGAATAATCGACTCGTTTGCCGAGCAGATTTTGCCGGAAACGGCCTTGCTTGCCCTTGATCATATCCGCCAGGGATTTGAGCGGGCGCTTATTGGTGCCCGTTATAGCACGGCCGCGGCGGCCATTGTCCAGCAGGGCATCGACTGCTTCCTGAAGCATGCGCTTTTCGTTACGCACAATGATGTCTGGAGCGTTCAGCTCCAGCAGCCGCTTCAGCCGGTTGTTGCGGTTGATCGTGCGGCGGTACAGATCGTTCAGATCCGAGGTCGCAAAACGGCCGCCATCAAGTGGCACCAGCGGCCGGAGGTCTGGTGGCAACACGGGCAGTACCGTCATAATCATGAATTCCGGACGATTCCCGGAATCTATGAAGGCTTCCACCAGCTTCACGCGCTTGGACAGCCGTTTCAGCTTGGTGACCGACCGCGTAGAGCCGATCTCCTCGCGCAAATTGTTGACTTCCTGATTGAGTTCGATGCTGCGGAGCAAATCGTAGATAGCCTCTGCACCCATCTTCGCCTCAAATTCGTCACCCCACTGCTCCATGGTATCGAGGTATTGCTCATCGGTGAGCAACTGGCCCCGTTCGAGGTCAGTCATTCCCGCGTCCAGCACCACGTAAGATTCGAAGTAGAGAATCCGCTCGATGTCCCGGAGCGTCATGTCCAGCATCAGGCCAATGCGCGAAGGCAGCGACTTGAGGAACCAGATATGAGCAACCGGACTGGCCAGCTCGATATGCGCCATGCGCTCGCGACGGACCTTGGTCAGGGTTACTTCGGTTCCGCACTTCTCGCAGACCACGCCGCGATGCTTCATGCGTTTGTATTTGCCGCAGAGGCATTCATAATCCTTGACCGGGCCGAAAATGGCGGCGCAGAAAAGACCGTCGCGTTCTGGTTTGAATGTGCGGTAATTGATCGTTTCCGGCTTCTTGACCTCGCCAAAGGACCAGGAACGAATAAGGTCCGGTGGCGCCAGGCCGATACGGATCGCGTCAAAATCCAGCGGCTGCCGCTGTCTTCCATAGAGATTGAGTAAGTCTCTCACTGCTCATCTCCTCCCAATCAGGTTTCTTCGAGTTCGATGTTGATGCCCAGGGAACGGATTTCCTTCACGAGTACGTTGAAGGATTCGGGCATGCCCGCCGCCATCTGGTGATTTCCATCGACAATGTTTTTGTACATCTGGTTACGGCCGCTGACGTCGTCCGACTTGACGGTCAGCATTTCCTGCAGCGTATAAGCTGCTCCGTAGGCTTCCAGCGCCCAGACCTCCATTTCACCGAAACGCTGACCTCCGAACTGGGCCTTGCCACCCAGCGGCTGCTGAGTAACCAGGCTGTAAGGCCCGGTGGAGCGGGCGTGCATCTTGTCGTCGACCAGGTGGTTGAGCTTGAGCATGTACATGTAGCCGACAGTGACCGGGCGTTCGAACGGATCGCCGGTGCGGCCGTCGTACAGGGTAGTCTG
>CAMYKC010000207.1 GCA_947258865.1 uncultured Lysobacterales bacterium | reverse complement strand
TATTTCGTCCAAACCGCTCCTTGTTCACTTCTCGCATGCAGCCCCATAGGGAAATGGATTCGGCCGCGATGGCGAAGACGAGTACTGCAATGGTGATCCAGGGATAGCTGAGCGGCTCAGGATGCAACAGCTTGTGCGTTCCCTCGTAAATTGAAAACATGCCGCCGATACTGAACAGGATCACTGCCACCAGGAATGACCAGAAATAGATGCTTTTTCCAAAGCCGAGGGGATGGTCCTCGGTTGGGATTTTGCGCGTCTGGCGCAGCCCAAGAATCAGGAGTAACTGGTTGCCCGCATCGGCAACCGAGTGAATGGCTTCGGCCAGCATGGCTCCGGAACCGGTTATCACTGCGGCAATGCCTTTCGCCACTGCAATTGCAGTGTTGGCAAATAGTGCAAACAGGATGGATTTCAGGGAATCAGCCTGGCCGGCCATGTTGCGAATCTCCCGATTCGAATGAATCGGGAGATTATAAACCAATTATTCTGCGGCTCCCCGGTGGTGGTGGCGGAAACCCAGTCTGTTTTCCGGCATTACGGCGGTTAGCGTCTTGTTGCGACGATCGCGTTTGATTTCGAGTTCGATCTCACTCCCCGGATCGATCTCGCGCAGCGCCCGCATCATGTCGGCGGGTGAAGTCACCGGCGTGGAGTTGATCGCCTGTACGACGTCACCGGATTCCAGTTGATAGGCGTTGTCCTCGCGCGCCTTGATCACCAGTACGCCATAATCCGCCTTGAAGTACTCGCCGAGCCCTTCATTGATCGTCGCCAGCTCCAGACCTTGCGAGTGGGGCAGGCCAAACCAGATGTTGGCCTCTCTCATCGCCTGGCTGGCGAAGTCCGAGAACTCCTCGGCTTCTATTTCGAAGTCCTCATTGAATTCGAAGTTTTCGCCGTGCGGTGAAACATAAAGGAATTTCTTCTTCTCGAGTTGCTCGGTTAATTCATCGACATGGGCTGCCAGCGCTTCTTCGTCGATTTCCGGAATCTCAATGCGTTTCACGATGACGCGGGGCTCATCGGTCATCCCCTCGACCCCCTCAACCTCAGGAATGCGGATCATCGATTGCCAGGCGCTGGGTTCCCTTTGTTGTGCTGTCACGGTGTACTCCCATGGCTCTCCCTCCCGACTTACTACCACGGCCAGTTCTTCACCCGCCTGCACCTCGTCCATGACGCGGTATATGGCTTTTCGACCTGAACCTTTACTTCCGGATAGATCTTCGCCGCGAAGGGATACCAGAACATCTCCCGCTTTCAGGCCTGCCCGTTCCGCCGGTCCGTCGGGTGACACACCAATGAGTTCAACACCCTCCGTGGTTTCCTTGCCCAGAACGACACCGATAACCGCCCGGTCGCCGAGGTTATCAATCCGGATTGCCCTGTGAATCTGGTGGTCACGGGACAGTTCGCGATGAGCACGGGCCACTTCGCGCGATGCCTCGCGCAGTTCACGATGTGCCCGGCTCAGTTCTTCACGCACCCTGGCCATCTCTTCTTCCCGCAAGTTTCGTTCCCGGGCCAATTCCTCGCTCTCCAACTGTTGAAGTTCGGATTCTGCCTTGAGCGTTTCTGCCCTGAGCCGGGCAGTTTCCCGCGCCATTTCCGAGGCCCTGACGGCTTCTTTGCGAGCGGACTCCGCCTCCATGCGGGCCCCTTCTGCTTTTTCCAGCATGGCTTCGTATTCAAGCCTGGTTCCGGAATCCGCTTCGGTCTTCACAGCTTCTCCGTCAGCGAGAGCAATCGACGACAAAAGCAACGCCGGCACGATTACGAGGGATAACAATCTCTTCATTTTGAAATAATCCTTTTTCATGGTTCCGACTACAGTGACGCCATCAGGTGGTAATCCCGTCGCAAACGGTTTTCGTAAAGGTGTGACAGGTCCAGCAGCAAGTTGACTCGCTGGCTCCAAAGCTCCCGCGAGTCCGGTTGCATACTCAGCTCTTCGTCGATCTGGACGACCAGATCCTGCAGTTCGACCTGGTAAACCAGTGACCCGGCCGGCAGGTCACCGACATTCGATCTGTATGTTCTGAGGCGGCCTTCCAATTGCTGGGACAATGCGATAAGCGATTCCAGTGTCGTTTGCGGCGAGACCGCTGGTGTTGCAACAGGACCGGGGATTTCACCCTGGCTTCGATCCTGTACGACGGTGACCGGTGGTTCTGCCGCTGGTCCCGGAGGTCCTGTGGTGGGGCCAATAGAGGAAAATTGCAGCACGAGGCCCGCAGCCACCACGACCGTAGCGGCGATAGCGGTCATGGCACCGGCGTATCTGACGATTCGTTGCTTCCGGGCATGCCTGATCAACGCGGCCTCGATTGGCGGCCAATCATCTTCCGCTGGTGTCACCAGGGGGAGGCTCCGCAGATTCAGGGGGTCCTCGTGGGCTTGCCTTACGTGTTGCATGATATGTACCTTTGATGTGTTCATTCCGTAAATCCTGGACTCTCGCTTCAGCCAGCGCCCGCGGATGTGCGTTTTCGGCCCGCTAATTCGCCATCGAGCAGGTTCCTCAACCGCGCCCGTGCGCGCGACAGGCGAGTCTTGGAAAAACTCTCGGTTTTGCCGAATAATCCCGCAATTTCACGGTGGTTGTATCCTTCGACATCATGAAGCCAGACCACGGCCCGGTCCTCTGTATCCAGTGAAGCGAGCGCCGATTCCAGGTCCATCGCGAGCCCCATCTGGTTCTGGTCACCTTCGGAATTCGCATGGAAATCCTGGAATTCAACCGTGCTGGCATTACCGCCGCGCCGGACTGTACTGATGGCATGGTTGACCACCACTCGCCGCAACCAGCCCCAAAAGGGTGAATCCCCCCTGAACTGCCGGATCTTCCTGAAAGCCGTGATAAAAGCTTCCTGCGTAATTTCCTGCGCTGTCTCGCGGCACTGGCAAATCCGAAAGGCCACGGAATAGGCCGGCTGATGAAACTTCCTGAAAATGTTCTCGCAGGCCGGCACCTGTCCACGCCGCGCGCCCGCAAGCGTGATTTCGTCCAATTCAATGTCGAAGGGCGATCCGGTCATCAATGGCTTAGACGCCGAAACCGATAAAAGGGTCGCAAAAAAACGGCCGCTTTCGCGGCCGTTTGTGCTTGCATCCGTAGATCACCAGATCTTGACCCGATCTTCGGGAGGCAGATACATGCCGTCACCTTCCTGGACATCGAAGGCGTCATAGAACTCCGACACGTTAACCGCGGCTCCGTTGGCCCGGAATTTCGCCGGTGAATGGGGATCGATCGTCAGGAGACGCTTGGCCTCTTCATCACGGGCTTTCGAACGCCAGACCTGGGCCCAACCCAGAAAAAAGCGCTGATCCCCGGTAAATCCGTCGATGACCGGCGCCTCTTTGCCGTTAAGGGATAATTTATATGCCTTGTAGGCAATGCCCAGTCCGCCCAGGTCACCGATATTTTCACCGGAAGTGAATTCGCCGTTGATGGTCAACCCGTCGATTACCACGTAGCTGTCATACTGCGCAGCGAGCTTATCCTTGCGCTCTTCGAACTTGGCGGCGTCCTCTTCGGTCCACCAGTCACGCAGGTTGCCGTCGCCGTCGAATTGGCGGCCCTGGTCGTCGAATCCATGTCCGATCTCATGACCAATAACCGCGCCTATGCCGCCATAATTGACCGCGTCATCCGCTTCGACGTTGAAGAATGGCGGCTGCAATATGGCGGCCGGGAAAACGATCTCGTTCCACGCGGGATTGTAGTAGGCGTTTACGGTTTGTGGATTCATGAACCACTCCATCTTGTCAACCGGCTTATCGAGCTTGTCGATATTGCGGTTGTATTCGAAGGTAGCGGCGCTTTTGACGTTACTGATCAGGTCGCCTTGGCTGATTTCCATGCTGCTGTAATCACGCCATTCATGGGGATAGCCGATCTTGGGGTTGAACTTGGAGAGTTTCACCAGGGCCTGCTGCTTGGTCTCCTCGCTCATCCAGTCCAAATCGGTGATGGATTGACGGTAGGCTGATTTCAGGTTGTCGATCATCGTTTCCATTCTGGCCTTGGCTGTCTCCTGGTAATGCCGGTCAACGTACAGCTGACCCAGGAGTTCGCCCATGTTGCCGTTGACCGCGTTGACCGCCCGCTTCCATTTGGGCCGCGGTTCATCGATGCCCTGCAAACCGGCCCGGTAGAATTCGAACCAGGCCTGGAAGAAGCCATCGCCCAGCAGGGGTGAGAAGATATCGATGGTCTGGAATGTCAGGTAATCTTTCCAGGTTGCCAGGTCGGTATCGGCGATGATGTCGCTGGCTGCTTCGATGTAGCTCAGCTGGCGGACGATGTAACGGTCACGCGCGGGAATCTGGGCAGCTTCGAACGACACATCCCAATTGATGCGGTTGTCTTCCTTGGTCCAATGGACTTCAGCCAATTTATGCTCCAGTGCATGAAGTGCTTCTGCCTTGTCGCTTCCGCCCTCGATACCCGCCAGTTCGAACAAGCGCGTCATGTAGGCACGGAACAGTTCGCGGCCTTTGACGAACTGCTCGTCGTCCAGCAAGTAGTAATCCCGGTCGGGAAGCGTTATACCCGCCTCCACGATGTAGACAACGTTGGTATCAGGGTCTTTGAAATCCGAAAATATTCCGGCGCCAACCGGGCCGTTAACGCCGTATACACCCATCCTGGAAAAAGCACGGAACAGATCATCGTAGGTTTCAACGGCGGCAATTTCATCGAGTTCCGCCCGAATGGCCTCAATACCCAATTCATTGGGTCGTTCAGAATCCATGTAGGCGTTATAGAAATCACGGATTTTTTGGGTTGCGCTCCCTGGCTCTGCATCCTGCGTTGCGCTGACCTCTTCGATCAATGTGCGAACGTCCTCTTGCGATTTTTCACGCAACATGTCGAACGTACCCCAGCGCGCGCGGTCCGGAGGCAGTTCGTTTTCTGCAACCCATTTGCCGTTCACGTAATCGAAAAAATCATCCTGTGGGCGCACATTGTGGTCGAAACCACTCATATCTATGCCACTGCCCAGAACAACGGCTTCGGCTGCTGCATTTTCACTTTCGGGGACCGCGGAAACTGCAGCCGCCTGGGTTTCGGACTCCTCACCTGACTGCTGTTGGCAGGCGGTCACGCCCAAGGAGGCCGTTATTGCCAGCAGCAGGGCGAGTTTGTGTCGATCGTTCATTGGGATTCCTCGTGGTGTCCACTGAAAAACGGCCTACTATAACGGATTGGACAATTACTTGCAGGTGTCGAAAGTTGGGATAAACTTGCCATTCAATTGCTAACTGGAATCGATCGATGGCCCGATGGCGTGAACCGCGCCCGAGAAGCAGTCCGTACATCACCTCGGAAGGCGAAGAAGCCTTGAGAAAGGAACTCAAGGAACTGTGGCTGTTGCGCCGTCAGGAGGTTGTGCCGGCCCTGCAAGCGGCGGCGGCGGAAGGTGATCGCTCTGAAAACGCCGAGTACAGCTACCGCAAGAAACAACTGGGAGAAATCGATCGCCGTGTGCGTTACCTCTCGAAACGGCTGGACGAAGTCGAGGTCGTGCACCGAAGTCCGGTCAAACAGGACAAGGTATTTTTCGGAGCCTACGTCACCCTGCAGAATAAATCCGGCCCGGAAGTGACTTATCGTATCGTCGGTGCGGACGAAACGGATGCGGCAAAGGGATACATTTCCGTAGATTCTCCTCTGGCGCGGGCTTTACTGGGCCGCCATGTCGACCATTCGATCGCGGTTGAACTGCCCGAGGGCAGGGCCGAATACCGGATTTTGGGCATCCGATACGAGCGACCCGGCAACCACCAAAATACCCATTGAAAGCGAAATAAGCATCCCCATTTAAATGAAGCGGGCGCCGAAAGGGTCCGCAGGCGCTCCCGGCCAAAAGGCGGGAGTATTTGATAGATACCGATTGCTTCAAAGGAGGATACGGTAATGACTACTTTTGACTTTTCACCCTTATTCCGCACATCCGTTGGTTACGACCGGCTTGCGTCATTGATGAACTCGGCCAATCGCTGCGAGCAAGGCAGCAGCTTTCCGCCGTACAACATTCAGAAAGCTGGCGACGACCACTACAGGATCACGATGGCCGTTGCCGGATTCGCCGAATCCGAGCTGACGATCACTTCCGAGCATAATAAGCTGATCGTGACCGGCAACCGACCCGATGAGAGGGAAGACGAGGAAAACGCCTATCTCTACCGGGGGATCGCGACTCGCTCATTCGAGCGGCGCTTCAACCTGGCCGATCATGTCAGGGTCTCTGGTGCGAGGCTTGATAATGGCCTTTTGCACATTGAACTGGAGCGTGAAATTCCTGAAGCCATGAAGCCCAGGACTATTGAAATCCAGTCTTCGGGCGCTTTGCTGGAAGGCGATGCAGAAGACAAAGCTGCCTGAGCTGACTTGAAACTCCTGTCGTTCTTGAACCGGCAGATAAAAAGGGCGCTCAATCCGGGCGCCCTTTTTTTAAATAATGCAGGCATACTGGTAACCGAACAGGCATGAAATTGAGCAGCTTCGGGCGATGAAAAAACTTCTTTTCTGGCCATACCAGCTATACGCGTGGCTGATTTTCCTACCGCTGGTTGCATTGCTAACTCTGATTTTCAGTACCTTGACCGTTTTATTCGCCAGCCTGGTCAATCCACATTTCGCCAGCCGCGTTTTCGCCGCCACCTGGGCGAAAGTCTGCGCATCCCTGCTCCCTGTGCCTGTCACTGTGGAAGGCCGGGAAAACGCGATGCGGGAACGCAGTTATGTCGTCGCGATTAATCACCAGAGCCAAATCGACATTCTGGTCATTTATGGCTGGTTGGAACTGGATCTGAAGTGGGTAATGAAAAAGGAGTTACGCAAAATACCCGGTATAGGCATGGGTTGCGAAAAAGCCGGGCACATATTCGTTGACCGCAAGGTTCCCAAGCAGGCCGCCAGGGCCATTACCGAGGCGCTTGCGCGGCTGGGCGATGGCATAGGCATCCTGTTTTTTCCGGAAGGTACCCGAAGCCTGAGCGGTCACCTGCTCCCGTTCAAGAAAGGGGCATTCCGGACCGCGATCGACCAGCAGTTGCCGCTGTTGCCGGTGACCGTGGTCGGTACGAGGAATATCCTTCCCGCCAAGTCACTCCGGATTTTTCCGGGCCGTGCGCGAATGATCATCCATCCTCCGATCGAGACAGCGGGGATGACCGTGGCGCAGATGGACGAACTGATGAGCGAAACGCGAAGAGTGATTGAATCCGCGCTGCCTGCGGAATTGCAGGGACCCGATGGCGCTGGGTAAACCCGATCCGCGCTACACGCAGTCAAAAAGGGCGCAATTCAATTTCCGGCTGGCGCTGAAAATCGCGCTTGTCTTTGTTGGCGTGCTCTGGGCGATCTTCATAGTCGACAACGTATTTGGGTTGAGGTTGGGGCGGTTTGGTCTGTATCCCGGATCGATCCGGGGATTGATCGGTATTTTCGCATTCCAATACCTTGCCCATGTTCATATCGTTGGCCTCGGTCCTGTTCCTCTATCCGAGTTCGGCGGTCCGCGTGATACCCATGATTTGGCTGGGCTCGGGCTCGCTTGCATGGATCATCGGGCGGCCCAGCCTGCATTACGGCGCCAGCGGATTGATTTACGGGCTGCTGGCCTACGTTTTCTTGAGCGGTATCCTGCGCCGGGACATGCGCTCGGTATCCGTGTCGCTGCTGGTCGGTTTCTTCTATGGATCCATGGTGTGGGGCATCTTACCCATCAAACCGCACATGTCCTGGGAAATGCACCTGTCCGGCGCGGTTATCGGGGTGCTTCTGGCATTCATTTACCGCAACTGGGATCGAATCCCGCTGGTTCGCTACGACTGGGAGGAAGATGATTCGGTTCCCGAATGGTATCCTGAAAAAACCGATGACGATTTCGATCTACCGGACCGGCGATGATTGGAAAAATAGCCTATTCAATTGTCTTTGTCCTGATCCTGTTCGTGACCGGCGGTTTTCTGTTGCCTCATTTGGTTCATGTCGAGCGCAGCATCGAAATTGAGCGGCCCGCATCCACGGTGTTCACCATTCTTAACAGCTACGACAGCTTCACGACCTGGTCTCCCTGGGCTGAGCGAGATCCCGATGCACGGTATGAATACAGTGGGCCGGTAGCGGGCGTTGGAGCACGTATGAGCTGGAACGGGGATCCGCGCCTGGTGGGCAGCGGCTGGCAGGAAATCATAGCCAGCCAACCCTTTTCCCGGGTGGAAATGAGCCTCGATTTCGAACAGCAAGGGATGGCCGATACCTATTTCCAGATCGACAGCCTGGATACCGGCCGCAGGGTCAGGCTGACCTGGGGCTTCGACACCAACCTGACCGAGGGGCAGGGAATATTCGGGGGCCTGCTGGCTCGCTATTTTGGTCTTTTTTTCGATAAATGGATCGGCAGGGATTACGAGCAAGGGCTAGCCAAGCTCAAAGTTTTCGCGGAATCACTGCCGGCGACGGATTTTGCCGATCTCGATGTCGAAATCGTATGGGCTGAACCGCTGGATATCCTGTTTATTCCGGCTGATTCCGGCCATGACCTGGACGATTTATCGGCCAGCCTCGCCGCCGCCTTCCAGACCATCATCGAGTTCATGGCACAGAACGATTTGGAAATGGCGGCGCAGCCCATGGCCATCACGCGCAACCTGGACGACAGAGGGTATGAATTCGATGCCGCGATACCTGTTGCCATGAAGGAAGTGGAGCTGGGTGAATCCTTGCGTGCCGGCAAGTCACCGGAGGGGCCGGCGGTGAAAGTCGTGCATCGCGGATCTTATGCGGGAATGGCGCCCAGTTATGAGAAGCTCGCCGCCTACATGACCATTCGCGGGTTCAGTCAGGGAGCAGTTTCCTGGGAGCACTACATTTCCGGTCCCGGAGAAGTACCCGAGGATGAGCTTGTTACACACATCTATGTTTCGATCGATGACGATTCCTGAGCGAAGCGGCAGGTGAAAAAAAGAATCAACATTGTGGGTTGCGGACGGGCTGCGGGAAGCCTGGCCCGGCTTTGGCTGCAGGCGGACGCGGTCCTGATCGGGGATGTGCTCAATCGCAGCGGACAAAGCTCCCAGGCCGCTGTAAGCCACGTCGGGGCGGGAACAGTGGCAGAATCCATCGCTTCAATGGGGCGAGCTGACTATTGGCTGATTGGGACCAGCGATCATCAAATTGAGCACGCGGCGCACACCCTGGCCACGGCCCGGCAGGATCTGGGCGGCACCGCGGTCTTTCATCTGGCGGGCCGTTTCGGCCTGGAGGCGCTTGCACCGCTGGCAGAACAGGGCGCCGACCTGGCCGCCGTGCATCCGGTGCGGTCCCTGACTCACGACAGTCTGTCACTGGAAGACTTCGAGGGCACCGCCTGTGTTGCGGAGGGGTCGGACCGCGCGATGAAATTGATCGAGCCACTGGTTACGTCCATTGGCGGTGCCTGGTTGCCTGTCAAGGGGATCGATCGCGGTCTTTACCATGCCTCCGTTGCGATTATCAGCAATATCACCAAGGCCATCGCCTGGAAAGCGCAGAAATGGCAGGAAAAGGCGGGGCTTCCATCAAGCACAGCAGCTACGGTCACCCACCAACTGCTTCACAGCACGATGGAAGACCTGTTCCGGTCCGGCGCCAGGCAATCCATCACGGGTCCGGTCGTGCGGGGTGACACCAGCACCATCGAGGCTCACCTCGAAGCACTGGCGTCAACGCACCCGGACGATGTCGAAGTCTATCGCGTACTGGCCAAAACCGTTCTCGAACTGGCAAGGGAACGCGGCGATCTGGACCAGGAGACTCTGAGCCGGTTCGAGTTCCTGCTTGGGCCCTGATTCTCAGACTGGGCGTAATCTCGCTCTCGAACACCGTCCACGCGGAGGCGGGAGCAGGGAAGCGAAACTCCTTTCATGCCTGCCTCACCAGTGGCTTTCGAAATCAACGAGGTCTGCCCAGGAACCGGGTTTTCCGGGATCGTCAGTTAACAGGGCAAGGGCATTTTCGAACTCGTGCCGTGACACTTCCTGCGCACCCAGGCGAAAAAGGTGAGGATTGCCGACCTGGCAGTCCAGCATGCCGAATCCCCAGGCGGCCAGTTGCCTGCAAAGCGCGACCAGTGCGATTTTGCTGGCGTCCGTTTTCCGGCTGAACATGGATTCTCCAAAAAACATCGAGCCGATGGCCAGACCGTAAATTCCCCCTGCCAGCTCGCCGTCTTGCCAGACTTCCAGTGAATGGCCATAGCCAAGCCTGTGCAGGTGGTCGAAAGATTTGATCATTTCCCCGGTGATCCAGGTGCCGCCAACATGATCCCTTGGCTCTGCGCAACCTGTCACGACTTTTCCGAACGCACGGTCGGCGGTCAGCCGGTAGCGGCCGCTGTTATAGCGGCGACTGGTGCGCCTGGACAGGTACACTTTTTGAGGAAAAATCACGCAACGGGGGGCCGGGCTCCACCACATGATGGGTTGACCCTCGGCATACCAGGGAAAAATGCCGGCGCGGTAAGCGGTCAGTAAGCGATCTGGATGCAGGTCACCACCCCAGGCAAGCAGTCCATTGGGTGCCTTCAATGCGCTTGATGTCGGGGGGAAGGGAGCCTGGGGATCGCTTTCCAGGCGGGGCAGGTCGAGGATACTTCTCATGCCGGGTCGCGCCTGTAGGGATCATGGCGCTCGAGTTGTTCACGATACTCATCCAGCCACACGCTCTCCCTTGAGAGAAAGTCCGAAATCGCCGAGCGAAACAGCTCCTCCCGGATGTAGTGAAACGACCCGGTCCGGGTTGGCAGAAATCCTCTGCCAATTTTGTGTTCGCCCTGTGCACCGGATTCGAACACCTTAATCTTGTTGCGAATGCAGTACTCTATGCCTTGGTAGTAGGCGACTTCGAAATGCAGGCCGGGAATATTTTCCGAACAACCCCAGTACCTGCCGTACAGGCGGTCTCCGCCCGCCAGGAAGAGCCCCATCGCCACCGGCTGATCATCGCGGCAGGCAAGGGCCACCAGGAATTGCTCCCGCAACTGTTCCGCCAGCTGTGCGAAAAAGCGCTTGCGCAGCGCCGGGTGGTTGCCATAGTTGCGGAAGGTATCGATATAGCAGGCGTAGATAAAATCCAGGTCCGGTTCAAGTAGATCGGCACCAGATTTCCACTGGATCTTCAGCCCGGCCTGTTGCAGCTGCCGCCGCTCTCGTCGAATGTTTTTTCTTTTACGGGAGCGCAATTGACCCAGGAAATCTTCAAAATCCTCATAGGAATGGTTGTACCAGTGAAACTGCCAGTCCGCCCGGCTGAGCAATGAAGACTCAACGAACGCCGCGCGATCTTCATCGGAAATGAAAT
>CAMYKC010000206.1 GCA_947258865.1 uncultured Lysobacterales bacterium | reverse complement strand
GCGCTGTCTAAGCTATTCTACGACGTATTGACCTGAAACCCGGCAGGAGATATCCATGAAATCGGCATTTTGCGCAATCCTCGCAATCACTTTGTCCACACTACTCGCCATCCCGGCGCTCGCCGACCAGCAGGCAGGAGAAATGACCCTGGATGTCGAGGAGGCGGCAGAACATTTCCAGGCGCGCAGCTACTCACCTTACGCCGACCGTGGATTCCCGACCTGGCCGCTGTGGGGCGACACGCATCTGCATACCGCCAACTCGCCGGATGCCTTCGCTTTCGGTAACCGGCTCAGCCCGGAAGAAGCTTACCGCTTCGCGCGCGGCGAAACCGTTACCTCGGCCACCGGTCAGCGGGTTCAGCTTTCCCGGCCGCTCGATTTCCTGGTCGTGGCCGATCACGGCGTTGCAATGGGCGCGATGATGGAGCTTTACAAGGGCAATCCCCTGTTGATGAAAGACGAGCGTCTCAAGCGCTGGCACCTGATGATGAATGATAGCCCGGAGCAGGGCGTAAAAGCCGCGGGTGAACTGATTTCGGCCGGCAGCCAGGGAGACATACCGCCGGACATGCTCGATCCGAAGATCGCACGCACGGTCTGGAATGCTTACACGAAAACGGCTGAGCAATACAACGAGCCCGGCCGTTTTACAGCGATCATCGGCTACGAGTGGACCTCGCTGATCAAGGGCAACAACCTGCACCGCGTGGTGATGTTCCGCGGTGACAGGACGAAAGCCGATCAGATTTTGCCGTTTACCTTCGCCAGCAGCACCGATCCCGAGGATTTGTGGGCGTTCATGGCGGCCTACGAGGAAAAAACAGGCGACCAGGCGCTCGCCATTCCGCATAACGGGAACCTGTCAAACGGTATGATGTTCATGGAAAAAACCATCTCTGGAAAAAAATTCAATCGTGAGTACGCAGAAAAGCGGGCCCGCTGGGAGCCCGTTTACGAAATCACGCAGATCAAGGGTGACGGCGAGGCCCACCCGCTGTTGTCTCCCAATGACGAATTCGCCGGTTACGAAATATGGGACAAGGGCAACCTCGACATGAGCCAGCAAAAGACCGACGACATGCTGCAATATGAGTACGCCCGTGAAGCGCTGAAAAACGGCCTGGCACTGGAAGCAAGACTGGGAGTGAATCCCTTCAAGTTCGGCGTGGTCGGCAGCACGGATTCACATACCTCGCTCGTCGCGGTGGAAGAGGAAAATTTCTTCGGCAAACACACCGGCAAGGAACCCAGTGCTCATCGCTGGAATAAGCCGGTATTGGCTACGCCGGCCGGCAATGTGATGGGTTGGGAGCAGGTATCCTCTGGTCTCGCCGCCGCTTGGGCGACTGAAAACACCCGCGAGGCGATCTGGGACGCCTTCGCCCGCAAGGAAGTCTATGGCACCACCGGCCCCCGCATCCTGGTGCGCTTCTGGGGCGGCTTTGACTTCGAGACTACTGACGCCAACAGCCGCTTGCCGGGCGAAATCGGCTATGCCAAAGGCGTGCCGATGGGCGGTGACCTGACGAACGCACCGGAAGGTAAGGCGCCAGGTTTCCTGGTCGCGGCTCTCAAGGATCCTTTCAGCGGCAATCTCGACCGGATCCAGATCGTCAAGGGCCGGCTGGACAGCAAGGGCAATACCTACGAAAAGGTCTATGACGTCGTGTGGAGCGATGCCGCCAGCCGCCAACCGGACAGCAACGGCAAGCTTCCGCCGGTGGGAAACACGGTGGATGTGGAAAACGTCACCTGGACCAATACCATCGGCGATCCGGAGTTGATCACCGTGTGGACCGACCCCGATTTCGATCCGGAGGTCAGCGCGTTCTACTACGCGCGGGTTATCGAAATCCCGACGCCGCGCTGGACTGCCTACGACGCGAAAAGGTATGGCATCGAGATGTCCGACGAGGTACCGATGACCACGCAGGAGCGGGCCTATACCTCACCCATCTGGTATACGCCTTAGGCCGAATCCGCGCTAAACAGGCGGGTGGCGTTGATGCCACTCGCTGGCCGCCTCGTAAGCGTGGCCAAAACGGATCAACGAGGGTTCGGATAAGCGTGGGCCCATGAACTGCAGGGCATACGGCACCCCGGTTTCTGAGAATCCGCAAGGCACGGTCAGCGCCGGTGTCCCGGCAAAGTCGGCCGGGATCGTGAAATACATCTGGACCGCCGCGAAGAGCGGTTGCAGCGCCTCGTTACCGCCGTACTGAATCTCGATATCCAACGGGAAGGTTAGTCCCCCTGCGGGGCAAATGACGGTGTCCACGCTCCCAAGCACGGCATTGAACCGTTCGTTGAAGACCGCGCGGTATTGGCTGGCGGCAGCGTATTGCTCGTCCGTCACGCCCGCGCCGGTTTCCAGAAACTCGCGAAAGTGTGGTCCATATTCCTCAGCCCGCGACGGGAAAGTAGCCGCATGCGCCTTGTGCGCTTCGTAAGAGCAGATCGGGAACCAGGTATCGCCCACTTGCTTTGTTCCTTCCGGCATTTTGACATCGACGACGGTTGCCCCGAGCTGCTGCAGGATATCCAAGGCCTGTTCGATGGCTGTCACCAGGCCGGGATCGCTGCCTTCACTCACGAACTGGCGATCAATACCGATCTTCAGGCCGGCTATGCCCGGGTTCACCCTCTGGATCATGTCGGGCACCGGTTCCTGCAGCGAGCTGGGATCGCTGGCGTCATGCCCCGCGATCGCCTGCAGCACGATTGCCGCGTCGGCACTGCGGCGCGTCATCGGGCCGACATGGTCGAGTGTTTCAGCCAGCGGCAGCACGCCGTGGCGGCTGACCCGGCCATAGGTAGGTTTGAGGCCTACGATGCCATTGGCCATGGAGGGAAAACGGATCGATCCACCGGTATCCGTGCCAAGCGCCGCGAAGCACAGGCCCGCGGCGGTCGCGACCCCTGACCCGCTGGACGAAGCTCCCGGCCACAGGTCTGCGCCCCATGGATTCACGGGGATGTCGAACGCCCGGTTATAGCCCGCCATGGCGCCTTCGGTCATGTTCAGCTTGCCGAGCAGGACGGCGCCGGCCGACTCCAGCCGGGTGACGACTGTGGCGTCATATTCCGGCACGAAATCCCGGTAGACCGCCATTCCGCCCATGGTTCTCGTGCCCCTGGTATAACAAAGGTCTTTGACCGCGACCGGGATGCCATGCAGCGGCCCGCGATAGTTTCCGGAGACTATTTCCTGTTCGGCCTTCCGTGCGGCGGCCAGGGCGCGTTCAGCAGTGACGGTGGCGTAACTCTTCAACTGGCCGTCAATGGCTTCGATCCGGTCCAGCATCATTTGAGTCAGTTCGACCGGCGAAATCTTCCGCGCCTCGATCAGGCGGGCGACCTCCCTGATGCTCCCGTAGTGTAAATCCGCTCCAGATATCACGGTTGATGCCGGAGCTGGGGATGGGGTTGTGGGCCGGGCGGGTGCGCCCTCTTCCCTGGAACAGGCTGGGAGGGCGGCTCCCAGCGCTGCGCCGCCGATAATATTGAGCAATTCACGCCGTGTGTGCATCTTCTTCTACTCCATGGTTGCTGCAATAATGGTAGCTCAATCAGAGACACGAGGAGTCATCCTGTGACACCAGATGCATTCGTGCAATTTTTTGGCCAGGAAAAGGGCAGCGCCATTTTACGTAGCAATGACCAGGAGAATGCCGCGCTGGCGATGGAAGCCGCGATCCGGGGCGGTTTTCGGGTCATCGAATTCACCCTGACCATTCCGGGCGCGTATGACCTTCTGCACGACTTCTCGCGCCGGGATGGACTGATCGTTGGCGCCGGAACAGTGATGAACCAGGACCAGGCGCAGCAATCGGTGGAGGCGGGGGCCCGCTTCCTCGTTTCCCCGGTTGTGGATGAAGCCGTCATCGGCGCTGCGAATGAACTGGGCGTGGCCGCCATGCCGGGCACCCATACACCCACCGAGATGCTCCGCGCTCACCGTGCCGGCGCGCAATTGTGCAAACTCTTTCCCGCTCCGGCGGGTGGCCCGGCGTGGGTCCGCTCTGTGCTTGGCCCGATGCCATTCCTGAAAATCGTGCCCACGAACGGGGTCGATCATCAAAACGCTGGAGACTGGATCGCCGCCGGGGTATTTGCGGTCGGCTTCGTGGCGCCGTTATTCCCGGCTGAGGAAATCGAGGCGGGGCGCTGGGATGCCATCGAGGAGCGGGCCCGGAAATGCATCTCGGCCGTCGGTACGTGATAAGCCGCAAAGCCGGAGCGCCCTAAAACAGGTCGAACATATGGGTGTACTTCACGACCAGGCTGCGATTGGGTTCATCGCCTGTGTAGCGGTCAAAACCCTCGACATCGTTGTAGACCACGTAAAGACCGGTATTGGCCTTGCGCAGCCACGAAAAACGCAGGTTGGTGGA
>CAMYKC010000205.1:4563-8484 GCA_947258865.1 uncultured Lysobacterales bacterium | reverse complement strand
TCGATCACATTGCCCTCGGACACCTTCACCGGCCAGTTTCACGTGTTTTCGATCATCTGGGATGAACAGAGAATCCAGTGGCTGGCCGATGATCGGAAATATTTCGAAAAGGACATATCCCCGGCCGAGTTCGATGCGTTCCGGTCGCCCTTCTTTTTCATCATCAACCTCGCGGTCGGCGGAAACTGGCCCGGTCCGCCGGACGCCAGCACACAATTCCCCCAACGGCTGGTTGTCGATTACATTCGCGTTTTCCAGAAAAGCTGACTCATCCAAACTGCAGAGAGGGCTGGCCACGCCGGCCATTTCACCGTGGGCCTGCGGCAGGTATCGGGCGGGTTTGTACGGGACACGCTCAAGACATCCATGTGCACTCTTCATCTGTTCCCGACAGATGAAGGTCCCGCACAAACCCGCCCGATACCTGCCGCAGGCCCACGATAGCGCTATTCACTTGCGGTTCACCGCAGCTTTGAATCCGGTTGTCGTATCCGGGCTGACAGTCCGTACTGTTGGGCACAGACTGGTATGGCTTGTGACGATGCAGGGAATTCCCTTTCCCAAACAACCAGCCAGGAGTTTGTTGTGAAGCTTAAAATCATCATACCCGTGGCGGCAGCCATGCTGTTGGTCTGCGGTACATTGACAGCCGAATCCCTTCCCCTCAAATCGGTGAACAAGGCCAACGAGGTTATTGACGCCGCAATCGAAGCACATGGCGGCAGCGAAGCGCTTGACGGCCTCAACACGCTGGTTCAGAAGGCCGAATACCTGACCATCGCGACCGGGCAGAGCCGCAAGCCGGGACCGCCCTACGACACCGGCCAGCAATCGAACTTCAGCGCAATCGACCTCGAAAAAGAGATATTCGTCGCCCAAAACAAGGGTGAAGGCGGCGGTTACGTATACGAGCAGGGCGTCATCATCAATGGCGAGGACAGCTGGCAGCTCAATCAACGCTCGGGTACGGCTGCACCGCTGGCCGAGCCCGATTTCCACACCCAGTCCGGCCCGTTCATCCGTGTCACTCCGGCCCTGTTGATGAAGCAGTTGCAAGCCCGGCGCGGTCAATCGAACTGGCTGGGCGAAGTGAAACTTGAAGGGCGCATGCACGACGTGATTACGCTCATCATGGAGGTTGGTCCTGCCCTGGCTCTGTTCATCGACCAGGAATCGCATATGCTGACGCGAATGGAACGCGCATTGCCGCCCTTCGGACAGGTGGAATACAGTTTTCTCGATTACACGATGATCGATGGCATCGCCTTCAACCAGAAATTCAAGCTGTTCATCAACGGTGAAGACAACCTGGTCATCGACATCAAGAAGACCATGATCAACGCGCCACTCGATCGGTATGTGCAGTTACCATCGGATCTGCGCAAGGTCGCCGCGATTTCACCGGACCTGCTCAGCAGTAACGAAATCGATGAAGGCGTGTTCCTGATCGGCGGCAGTGGCACCTACGCACTGTTTGTGGAAATGGCGGACCACGTGGTCGCGATCGGCGGCACCCAGACAGTGCCTGTGAGCATCAAGGAGATGCGCAAAGAGATTGCCGACAAACCGATCCGCTACGGTGTATTGACCCATCACCACAGTGACCACGTTCCCGGCGCGGCCGCCTACGCGCAGGAAGGAGCGACCATCATTACCTTCAGGGAGAACGAGGCCGTGGTGCGCAAGGCAGCAGGGGACGAGGATGCGAAGCTGGAATTCGTCCGGGATCACATGACCCTGACCGACGGTAAGAAAAAGGTAGAGCTCTACAATATCGGGCCCACGCCGCATGCGGAGAACATCCTGATCGCCTACCTGCCCGATGAGGGCATCATCTTCGAGGCGGACCACTTTCCACAACCGGCATCCGGTGTGATACCTCCGGCCGTTCCGGTAACGTTTGCATTCGCCGCCGCGCTTGAAAAGCTGGAACTTGAATACACCAAGCTGGTCGGGGCCCACAGTCCCCGGGTTGCCAGCCCGGCCGACCTGGAAACCGCACTGAGCCGTCAGCCGATGTCGGTTACCGGGGGGCTCTGAGGGTTCAGGCAGCGCGCGCCGGGATATCGAACTCGAAGCGGGTTCCCTGGTTCAGTTTGCTTTCGACCGTTATGCGGCTACCGTGCAGGTCGAGGATGCGCTTGACGATTGCCAGGCCCAGTCCGGTGGAATTGGAAAGGCCTTCCTCGCCCTGCTCGCTGCGGTAGAATCGGTCGAAAATGCGATCGAGTTCGTGCTCGGCGATACCACAGCCGGTGTCGGTCACGGCAACGGCCACGCAACCCGGTTTCTTGTCCAGGCTAATGGAAATGGAGCCGCCTTGTGGTGTGTATTTCAGGGCGTTGCGCAGCAGGTTTTCCAAAACCCGCTGCATCAGGCCGATATCGGCATACACGGTCGAAGCTTCCGGTTCCGCGATTACTGAGAGATCAACACCTTTATTTTCTGCTTGCAGCTCGAATTCCTGGGTCACATCCTGCAGGAGTTCAGCCAGGGAAAACCATTCCAGTGAGGGTTGGATGCTGGCCGAGTCCAGCTTGGAGAGTTCGAACAGGTCTCCGATAAGCTGGCGCAGTCGAAGCGAGTGCTTGCGGGTGATCTCCAGATAGCGCAGGCGTTCTTTCTCACTCAGTGAATCATTCTTCAGCAGAAGGGTTTCGACGTAACCGTGCATTGAAGCCAGCGGCGTGCGAAGATCCTCGCGGATCTTGTTGGCCATGCTGCTGAACGCATTGCGCAACTGTCCGATTTCATCCGTCCCGCTGCTGTGTGAACTGCTTCTGCCCAGGGCTTTGATCGCAGCGGGATCGAATCCCGATTCGGTGAAGCTTCGAACTTCGCCGGTCAGCCGGGTCAGGCGGCGCGTCAGCAGCCCAAATACAAGTAAACCTACCAGGAAGGCCGCCAGGACGATGGCCACCAGAGCACCGATGCTAAGACTGCGCACATAGCTCCCACGCACACTATCCGCCAATTCATCGTATTTCTGGCCACCGAGAATGGCGTAAAGGTAGCCCTGCAGAATGTCGTTGTGCATCACCGGGTGCGCGGAAAAAATCTTCTTTCGGTCCACGTTGCGCGGATCGGTTCCGCGCAGCGGCATCTCTTTTTCGCCGGCCATCAATTCACGTACCGGCCCCAGTGCGACGCGATCGGTTTGAATCGACTCCGGCGGCAGGGCATGAGCCAGGACCTGTCCCTGTGTATCGAGCAGGTAAACCTCCACCGTGGGATTGATGATCATAGCGCGCTGCGCCAGCAGGGACAGCGCTTCCTCGTTGACTTCGCCGTCCTCCATGAGCTGCATTTCACCGGTCACGTACATCGCGATCGACGCATTCAGGCGCTGGGTGATCTCCTCGTAATAAAGACGAGAGCTGAACTGCTCAACCAGGAAAAAGCCCCCGCCTATCAGTGCGACGACAAGCAGCAGGGCGGCCGAAAGCCTGGCAAACAGACTGTTCACGCCGCATGCGCCCGGGGCGATGCGTCCAGCTTGTAGCCGACACCCCAGACGGTGACGATGAGCTTCGGCTGAGCCGGGTCAGGCTCGATCTTCGCGCGCAGGCGGTTGATGTGGGAATTGACGGTGTGCTCGTAACCTTCGTGCCCATAACCCCAGACACTGTCCAGCAACTGGGCCCGGCTGAAGACGCAGCCAGGATGTCGGGCGAAGTGCAACAGCAGGTCGAATTCGCGCGCGGTCAACGACATGGGCTTTTGCCCGACGACTACCTGGCGGCCCGCAGTGTCAATTTTCAACGGGCCGAAGTTCAGCGATTCAGCGCCGCCGGGGAATCGTTTCTCCAGCGACTCGACGCGCCGGAATATGGCCTTCACCCGGGCCATCAGCTCTGAGACGCTGAACGGTTTGGTTACGTAGTCATCGGCGCCGAGTTCCAGCCCCAGTACGCGGTCGAG
>CAMYKC010000205.1:0-4436 GCA_947258865.1 uncultured Lysobacterales bacterium | reverse complement strand
ACCAGGTCCCAATTGCGGGCGAAGGCCTGGCGCATGCCTTCGTGGCCGTCAGCGGCCAGCGTAACTTCACAATTGATATCCCGAAGGTGCAGGGCAAGAAGTTCTGCAATATCCCGCTCGTCCTCCACAACCAGTACCTGTCGCTTGTCCATGTTCGCTATCTCTCGGGCCTCAACTGAAACATAGACCAGAAATCTAACGAAAGTATCACGGCGGGAATTCAGTTCAGAAAAAAATCGCATCTATTTCAGTTAGATAGAATCATGCTGTGGGGTTTGGTATCGACCGAGATTGCAGCCTCGAGGGCAATTCTTGAGTCCGTGGGCTGAACATGTCGCCATTACAGTGCAGTCCCACTGAAAAAGCACCATTTTAGAGCATCGTTCACCCCTGAGCGGCATGCGGGCTTTATCTGACGGTAACGTCACGCTGGCATGCTTATTGCAGTTTCTTCGGCAACAGCATGAATTTGCAGGAGGTGCCAATGAAACCGAGTACTCGAATGCCCTCGTTGAGGGCGCTGCGGGCATTTCAGGTAGCAGGGCGGAACCTGAGCTTCAAGGAGGCGGCCGATGAGCTTTACCTGTCGGCCTCCGCCGTCAGTCACCAGGTAAGAAACCTGGAATCGTTCCTGGGTATTGACCTGTTTGTGCGCAAGACCCGAGCGCTAGAATTTACCGAAGCCGGTCAAAAATATTTCAAATTTCTTGACGGCATGTTCGCACGCCTTGAGGCCGAGACGCATCAGCTCTGGGCTGAGTACGGCCGTCGAATTATCCGCCTCTGCGTGCCACCGTTCTTTGCAAGCGAACTCATACTGCCCAGGCTGCTGGCACTTCAGTCACTGATGCCAGACACCGACATCCGCCTCATGACCCAGCCCAGCCTGATGAAGGTGCATCCCTCGGATGCCGACCTTTCGATCCTGCTGGGTACGGGTGACTGGCCCGAGCTCGCGATCTATCCGTTGTTTTCCCGGCGGATCATGACTGCCTGTTCGCCTGGGTTTAAGAAGAAATCTGGACTTTCATCATTTGAAGACCTGGATGGCCAGACGCTAATCGTTCACGAGAACCGCCCTCATTCCTGGGTCAACTGGGCGAAAGCCCTGGACATCAAACCACCCCGGTCTGGAAAGATTTTACGTTTCGATTCAATGTCCGCGGTTGTGCAGGCCGCGGCACAGGGCTTGGGCGTGGCTATTGTTTCCTGGCCGCTGAGTGAAAACTGGTTCAAGTCCGGCGCCTTGGTGCGCGCCCTTGATGATGAAGTGCAGACCGACGAAATCTTCTATCTGGCCCACAGGCCCGAGGAGCATGAGCGCGAAGAAATCGCAGAAGTCATCGACTGGGTTATCAACGAGTTCCAGGTGAATGGATGAAAAATTTTACGTCATGGGCAATAAAACAGCGTTTGTCAGCATGACTGTTCATCCCTAATCTCGCACCTGTGTTTTGAGACAATCATCAAACAGGAGAGCGGTGATGAACAACACGAAGATATTTTCGATTGGGTATGCTTTAGCAATGTCAATGGTTCCTATTAGTACCTACGCGGCGTCCGCGCAAGCTGGGCTGGAAGCCTGCATGGACGCGTTGGTGAATGAACTCGCCAGAGACAGCAGCGTACCGACGAACTACAATTTGGACCCGGACAGCTGGGACGCAAAGTCCAGGCTGAGCCGGCGCGAGGTATTTCACCTGGACGCCAGGGATTCCAAAAGTCGGGCAATCGTTGCCCGCGCTGATTGTATCGTCGATCAAAAAGCCCGGGTGCGCAAGCTGACCAGCGTGCCGTTGAACGCGGGTGACGCCCGCGATCGCGCTTCGAAGTTTTACTAACAGGAGGTGCCCTGTAGGAGCGGGACCGGAAGGGAATCGTTTTGATCCCTTAACCCGGGCTCGCTCCTACACTTTTTTCCGGCGGCGAGATCCGATGACATGCGCGGCTCCCACCCGAGTGCTCTTTCGGGATGATGGGAAATGTCTCCCGTATCCACGCTCATGCGGCCTTGACTGCTTACCCCATCATCATCGAGCATGGAAATCGTTCCTCGATCCAGTGGTCGAGGTCTTGGCCGGAGCAGGTGCGTGAGTAGTTATGTTTTCATGAGGTTGTTGGAGTCATCGGCCTGGCGGTATGACCGGGGCATGCGGCTGCTCAGCCGCGGCCGGATCGGAAAGGTCTACGAAAGCATGGCCGCGATGGTGGCGCGACCGGGTATTCGAATCCTGGATGTCGGCTGCGGGACCGGTGGCGTGGCCGTCGCCTGCGCCGCGCGTGGCGCAGAGGTGGTCGGCATCGACCGCAACGCGGACATGCTGGACGTCGCGCGATCCAAGACGCTCCCTTTCGGTGCCAGGGGCACAGTGGAGTGGCTCCAGCTTGGGGCCGCCGAAATTGAAGACCGATTCGGGCCATCGAGCCTCGACGCCATCACCGCGTGCTTGCTGTTCAGCGAGCTGTCGCCTGACGAACAGTCGTACACGTTGGAAACCGTACTGACCCGGCTTCGCCCCGGCGGTGATCTTGTCCTTGCGGATGAAATTGTGCCTGCCTCCGTGGCACGCCGGTTCCTGTTCCGGATGGCACGGGCGCCGGTCGCCGTCCTGACCTATCTGCTGACCCAGACGACCACCCGCTCGGTCGAGGGACTCGCCGAATCGATGCGGGCCGCCGGGTACGTTAACGTTGACGAGCAACGACCGTGGGCCGACTTCTTAATCGTCAGCGGCCGTCGACCGCTGGAGGCGGCATGAAGATCGTCGATATTCCTTCCTACCTCCGCGATACCGTGCTCAGGTTGTTTCCACATCGCGCGCCGACCGGCATTGTGCGGATCGGAAGCCCCGAACGCGATGCGCCAGTGCTACTGACCGGCAACTACACCCTCACAATACGGCGGGTCCGGCGCGCCCTCGAAGGGATCGACGCCTGGTTGCTGGTCGCCGACTCTTCTGGGATCAACGTCTGGTGCGGCGCAGCGGGCGGCCACCTCACCCATCACGACGTAATCGCCGCGATCCGGACTTCCGGGCTCGACAATCTGGTCAGCCATCGTCATCTGATCCTGCCCCAACTGGCGGCCACCGGAGTGGAGCGGCGACCCATCGAGGAGGCGACGGGCTGGCAGACGCGCTGGGGACCGGCACGGATCGAAGACTTGCCCAAGGTGCTGGCTCGTGGCGGCTCGGTGCTTGGAAGCGAGCGCCGAATGCGTTTCCCACTGTGGGAGCGGCTCGACATGGCAGCGATGTGGCTGCTGCCAATGATTCTGATCGCTGTGCCGATCCTCAGCGTGATCGGCGGTTGGCAAGCGGGGCTGGCGACGGCCATCATGATCGGGCTCACGGTACCAGCCGTTTTCGCCGCCCTGCCGAAACTTTGGGTGACCGGCGGCCGCCGCTGGCTGACCTATGCGGCGTTTACGGCTGCCGGAGCAGCCGTTGGTGCGGGTGTGTTGTCGCTGCTCGATGCGCTTTCCTTTACCAGCTTGATTGTCATGGTGATTGTAGCCGCCGTTGCCATGGTGGTGCTCTCGGTAGACCTTGCTGGAAGCACGCCCATGTATCCAAGCACGGTGAACGCCACCGTTGCAGGTGTGCCGGGGATCGTTCTGGAAGCCGACCGCTGCACCGGCGCCGCTGATTGCATCCAGGTCTGTCCCTGGGCTGTGCTCAAGATGAACAGCAACCCACGCCGAGCCGGGATCGTGGACCCGGGTGCCTGCATTGCTTGCGGCGCCTGTATCGTTCAGTGTCCGGAGGACGCTCTTTATTTCTCCTTTCCAGACGGCAGGGTGGTGTCCCCGGCTACTGTCAGAAGCACGCGACTCAACCTGCTCGGCGCCCGCACGGTCGATCTGTCCGATCCGAAATGATTTCGAGAATCCGCAGGTCCTGTATGCGATGATTGAATTGCAGGAGAGTTGAATTGAAAGCCATTTGGAACAACCAGGTCATCGATTGAGCCGCTTGCGCGCGTTCGCGCCTGCCTCCATGTAAGTGAGTTATGGCAGGTTCCTCCCAATCATCGGCAACCCCTAATGCGGACGTCACTTCGGAATCCCCGCGCCGCAGATTCTTCGGCGTGTTTCGCTACAGTCGAAGGGCGCTGGAGCTGGTCTGGACCACCAGTCAAACGCTGACCGTGGTACTGGGAGTGCTTACAGTGCTGGCCGGGGTGCTGCCGGCCGGCATAGCCTACGTAGGCGCGCTGATCATCGATGCGGTGGTGGCGGCTACCCAGACCTATCGGGAGACAGGCGCGGCTGATTTCATGAGTGTGTTTTCACTGGTCGCACTGGAAGCTGCGATCGTGGCGGTCATGGCCGGGGCCCAGCGCGGCATCTCCCTGTGTCAGGCACTGCTGCGGGCGCAACTAGGTCAGCGCGTCAATGTGATGATCCTGGAAAAAGCGCTGACACTGGAACTCGC
>CAMYKC010000204.1 GCA_947258865.1 uncultured Lysobacterales bacterium | reverse complement strand
TCTCGTCATGACCCACCGCGGTACTGCCGCCTTCATTCTTGAAACGTGATTCCGCCGCGCTGCAGCGGGCATCGTGATGCGCGCGCATGTGTTCGTGGTAGTTGTCCGGCGCTTCGCTCAGCAGAACGCGGTCCTGCGGGCGTTTGGGCCCGGCCAGGCTGGGCTTGACCTCCGCCAGGTCGAGTTCCAGCATCGCGCTGTACTCGGCATTGTGCTGCCCGGGCGTGCGGAACATGCCCTGGGCCTTCATGTAGGCCTTGACCAGCGCGACTTGCTCATCGGACCGCCCGGAGAGCCGCAGGTAACGCAGGCTTTCCTCGTCAATCGGAAAGATCCCGCAGGTAGCGCCGTATTCCGGCGCCATGTTGGAGATCGTGGCGCGGTCGGCGAGCGGAAGGTGATCCAGCCCGTCACCAAAAAACTCGACGAACTTGCCGACGACCCCGAGCTTGCGGAGCATCTCTACGACCGTCAGTACCAGGTCGGTCGCCGTGGCGCCTTCCGGCAGCTTGCCGGTCAACTTGAAACCAACGACTTGCGGGATCAGCATCGTGATGGCCTGCCCGAGCATGGCGGCTTCGGCTTCAATACCTCCGACTCCCCAGCCGAGCACGCCGATGCCGTTGATCATCGTGGTGTGCGAGTCCGTGCCCACGACGGTGTCCGGGTAGGCAACGCCATCGGAACCGAAGACGACACGTGCCAGGTGTTCGAGGTTGACCTGGTGAACGATACCGGTGTTCGGCGGGACGACCCGGAAGTTGCTGAAAGCAGACTGACCCCAGCGCAGGAAACTATACCGTTCATTATTGCGCTGGAACTCGATTCGATTGTTCAGGTCCAGCGAATCGGCTTTACCGTAGCTGTCGACCTGCACCGAGTGGTCGATGACGAGTTCCGCCGGAGAAAGCGGGTTGATCTGGTTGGCCGCGCCACCCAAAGCGGTCATCGCATCGCGCATCGCGGCCAGGTCAACCACGGCCGGCACACCGGTAAAGTCCTGCAGGACCACGCGGGAGGGCGTGAAGGCGATTTCCGTACTGGGATCGGCCGTTGGTTCCCAATTGCAAAGCGCCTCGATATCGCTGCGCGTCACGTCGACGCCATCTTCGTGGCGCAACAGGTTTTCGAGCAGGATCTTAAGGCTGAAGGGCAAACGGGAAATATCGTGCTGTTGCGCAAGCTTTTCCAGGCTGTAGAAACGATAGTCCTGGCCGTTGACCGCGAGGCTGGAGGCGGTTGAGAATGAATCTCCCATGCTGTTCTCCGTTATTCTACTGGGTGGTTGAGTGAACCTCTAATTATCGCCGAAATCGGGCCTGCATCACAGTGCGAATTATAGTCATCCCATCAGGAATGATTCGGCTTCGCGGATTATTTTTTTGCGGCCGAACATGAGTTCAAAACGGCCGCCGCCCAGTTGACACCACAACGTGGCGGAGCGCAGGCCGGCCAGCAACAGGGTTCGCACCCAGTCGACCGTCCGGTCTTGTTGCAGGTACTGGGGTTTGCCGCTCACCACGATGCGGGGCGAGAGCCTGCTGATGGTCTCCGAGTACAGCCGGGAAATTTCGTGAGCCTGCGCGTCTTCACACTCATGCTGATCGAGGTCCTGTCCGTGCGTGGAAATGTCCATCAAACGGTTTCCGATCTCCTGCTGCAGTCTGGCGGACCGCCGGAACTTCTTCTCCACCTGCAGCAATCCAACGGCGTAGCGAAGCGAGTCCGCATACCGGCTCTCGCCCTGTAATACCGCCAGCAGAGTCTCCATGCCAAGCCGCATCCGTTGCGTGCCACCGTAAATATCGGCCGTGGATTCGGCTTCGAGCCTGAACAGGCTTTGCAGACACGAAGTGGCCGCATATCCTGACCAGGTTCCATGGCAGGCCGCCTGCCGTACCAATTCCGTCGCCTGGAAAATGCCCGCAAGGGCTAAAGTTCTTTCTTTCATGCCTTTCTGCCTTTCATACTTGTACCTTGTGCGGCTGGTTCATTTCCATCAACGCAGGTGCTGTATCCGCCCAATCGATGACGCCACCGCCAAGGCAGTTCTCACCATCGTACAATACGACGGATTGTCCGGCCGTGACTGCTCTCTGCGGCTGATCGAATTCGAGCACCAGGTGGCCGTCGTCGATTTCCTGCACGATGCAGCGCTGGTCGGGCTGGCGATAGCGGACTTTTGCGGTCAGTCTCTCGCCTGCTTGCGGTGCCGAACCGGAAACCCAGCTCAGCTGTTCTGCCCGGAGCATTCCGGAATATAGCCAGGGATTATCGTGGCCCTGACCGACATATAAGACGTTGCTTTCCCTGTCCTTGTGCAATACATACCAGGGTTCATCCGGGAATCCGCGCACGCCACCAATACCCAGGCCCTGGCGCTGGCCCAGCGTATAGTACATCAGGCCGTCATGGGTGGAGATCAGCTGGTCATCGACGGTACGCACCTCGCCCGGTGACGGCGGGATGTATTCACCCAGAAATTCCCTGAAATTGCGTTCTCCGATGAAACAGATGCCCGTGCTGTCCTTCTTGTCGTGAACCGGAAGCCTGGCCCGTTCGGCTGCCTCGCGGACTTCAGGCTTCAGCAACTCGCCGACCGGGAAAAGAGTGCGAGCCAATTGTTCCTGGCCAATGGTGTACAGAAAATAGCTTTGGTCCTTATTCGGATCGAGGCCACGCAGCAGGCGATGAACCCCGTGATGGCAATCGCTGCGCACATAGTGCCCGGTGGCGATGTACTCAGCCCCAAGGTCCATCGCGTGATCGAGAAAGGTCTTGAACTTGATTTCACGGTTGCACAGGATGTCGGGGTTTGGCGTCCTGCCGGCCCGGTACTCCGCCAGAAAATTCTCGAAAACGTAGTCCCAGTATTCAGCGGCGAAGTTTCGCCGATGCAGCGATATGCCGAGCTTGTCCGCAACGGCCTGTGCATCGAGGGCATCCTGTTCCGCGGGACAGGTTCCAAACCGGTCGTCTTCCTCCCAGTTCTTCATGAACATGCCGCAAATGTGCTTCCCCTGGCTTTGCAGCAGAAGAGCGGATACAGACGAATCCACGCCGCCGGACATGGCGACGACAATTTCAGCCCGCGGATTACGGTTTTCTTTCATGTCTCTCTAAATGGGGACAGAGCCTCGATCAAAAAAGTGGTGCGCTAAGCGGCACTATGCGATTCAAAGCATCTGGGCTAAAATCGCCACATGGGCCAGGATCTTGAATCACATAAAAAACATGGTTTGGCGCTCGAAGAGGCGCGGCCGGAAGTTGAGCTTCCGCCGATGTACCGGGTCATCCTTCTCAATGACGACTATACGCCTATGGATTTCGTCATTGAGATATTGAAAACCTTCTTCGGAATGAGCCATGACCGGGCAACACAGGTGATGTTGCATGTCCACACACGCGGGAAGGGTGTGTGCGGTATCTTTACGTTCGAAATCGCCGAAACCAAAGTCGCCCAGGTTAATGAATTTTCCCGGCAGTATGAGCACCCGCTCAAGTGCACCATGGAAAAGGCCTGAAACCAAATACGCTGGTCGCCGGTCTCATCTGTAAGGCCGGGTCGCAAGCAGGAAGGGAAGCAAGGAGGTAAGAGCGGTGTTCAGCAAGGAATTGGAACTATCGATCAGCCAGGCTTACCAGGAGGCGCGCGAAAAACGCCACGAGTACCTGACCGTTGAGCACATGCTGCTGGCATTGCTTGATAATGCCTCCGCCCTGAGCATTCTCGGCGCCTGTGGGGCGGACGTCCCCGGGCTTGAAAAGGATATCCGCAAGGTCCTGAAGGACACCGTGCCCCTGCTGACAGATGACGACAGTCGCGATACCCAACCCACTATTGGTTTTCAGCGTGTTCTGCAGCGCGCCCTGTATCACGTCCAGTCGGCCGGCAAAGAGGAGGTGCTGGGCGCCAACGTACTGGTTGCAATCTTCAGCGAAAAGGACTCCTACGCCAATTACCTGCTGAACCGCTATGACGTCAGCCGCCTGGATGTCGTAAATTTCATTTCTCACGGCATCAGCAAGCTGGAGGGCGAGGCAGGGAGTGAACGAGACGAGTCAGTACTCGAGGCCGAAGAGGGCGCCGCGGAGAAGAAAGCAAGCGCGCTGGAGCAATTTACCACCAATCTCAACCAACGCGCGCGGGATGACCAGATCGATCCCCTGATCGGACGGGAGAAGGAGATTCAGCGCACCGTGCAGGTCCTGTGCCGCCGCCGTAAGAACAACCCCCTTTACGTTGGAGAGGCCGGAGTTGGCAAAACCGCCATGGCCGAGGGTCTGGCGCTGCGCATTGTCAACGGAGAAGTGCCCGAGATACTCGCTGATTCAAACATCTATGCGCTCGATCTCGGTGCATTGCTGGCGGGAACCAAGTACCGCGGTGATTTCGAAAAGCGGCTCAAGGCGGTGATCAAGGAGTTGCAGGACATCCCCGGATCAGTGCT
>CAMYKC010000203.1 GCA_947258865.1 uncultured Lysobacterales bacterium | reverse complement strand
CCGCGCCGCCCGATTCCAGGCAGCGCTGGCGAATGATTTCCCCGGCCTGCCAGCATGAGGGAAGGTAGTCAGGCCTGGGACTTGGACAGATTTGTTGCCGGTCCGGGGTGACCTCTATGGCACTCCAGTCCCGGTATTCCTCGGAATTTCCATGACCCGAAAAGACTTCAATCAGAATTTGCCGCTGGGGGTCGTTCATGTTGCCGGCCAGTTGCTTGTCCAGTGAAGTGCCTGCGGGTGAGTAAATACCCCAGGTCGTGCCATGCGGAATAACGATCGATTCCAGGCCCCACTCGGAAAGTTTGCGGAACAACTCGGCCGGGGTTGGGGCGATCTCCGCGCAGTCCGGGGATAAATCCCGAACGTGGCCCTGTTCCGGGCAGAGCGGCTGATCGGCGATGGCCTGAATCAAATGGTTGAAATCATAGTAGCGCTGCCGATTGGAAAGATCCCGAAGCGGCGGCAAGAGCCGCAATTTCATCGGAATGCTTCCAAAAACAGCACGATAGGGTGAACTGATGGGCCGGGCAGGGAGGTCTTCGGGAGTGGTTCCCTTGAAAATCACGTTTTTGTGGCCGAAGTGAGTCTCCGGCGTCCTTCCGGCCTGTGTCCACTCGAATCCCATGAAAGTGACCATGTCCGGGTTTTCGCCTTCACCTGCAACGGCATTGCATTGCCGAACGCTTTCGATTGCCTGGTTCCAGCGGTCAGTAGTCAGGCTCTCAGCGTGGTCTGTCAGCGCCCAGAAATCCAGAGCAGAGCAGGCGCGGGCGAAATCGCAGGCATCTGCCGGTGGATGCGCACCATCGCCCTGTACCATCGGTAGCGACATACGGAAGGCATCGGATGAGAACGTTGTATGCACATGCAGATCACCAAAAAGAATCTGTTTTTTGGTGGTTATGCCAAGGTCTTCGGCAGCTCGATGTTGAGCAATATCCTGTTGGTTCCTGATTTTGGCAGGAACTGGCAGCGCTTCGATCTTGCCACTGTTTTCCAGCTCCCCATACCAGTCAAACGCGATGCCTGTTATGTAGAGCATGGACATCAACAGGATAGCCACAAGGACGAGTGGGGCTTTTCTCAAGTCGAGCGCGCCTCAAAGGCAATTAGTCTCAGGCATTGGATAGCATTGCTCCTCACTCCAACTATTTCTCACCATCCAGATACCGGTTCAATTCTCTGTGGAAATGACGCAAGCGTTGTTCCTGCTCACCCCAAATGGCGCCCGCAAAACCCTTTGATCGAATGCCCTGTTGGACGACCGGCAACAGTTCGGAATCCTGGTCGAGAACTTGCCCGAGATCCGCGGGCTCGCCGATCCCCGTGTACTCGGTATCCGGTCTGATTTCGCCGCTGGTATCCGTTCCCTCGGGCAAGCCCATCCAGCCTGGCACAGAGTAATCCGGGTCATCCACGGGATAGACCAGGGTCATGGTGTCGTAGTAGAACTTTTCCGGATCCGTGGAGTGAGGCATGAAGCGCATCAGAAATGCACCCTCGGGATGCAGGCCGATCTGGACGTTGGGAAAGATGCCGGTGGCCCAACTGTCCGTGAGCTGTCCGTCGGTGAATCGCTCATAGCCGAGGCCGAGCCGGTCTGAACGTTCCCGTTTTGCTCGCTGTATCGCCTCGCGTACTTCCTTGGCACTGCCGTTGAATTGCGCCGGGTCGATGCTCGCCTCCATCATCATGTATTCAAGGCTGGGATTGATAACATCCTGGTCGGCCTGTCGCTTGGTCTTGACCGCAATCGGCACCAGCATGCGGCTGCCTCCGTGGGGATATAGATCCACCTGTACACCCATATCATCCATCACGTCCTGGGTTTCCGGATGGACCGAGTGCAGGTGATAGGTCTCATAGAACGCATCAATCCCGGTCTTCCAGTTCGCGGCCCACTCGCTGACCGTGTGCCGCACACAGTGCATCTTGTCCAGCTGATAGGCCTCCAGGTAACCCTCGGGCAGCCCGAAGCGCTCTTTCAGCGGCGGCGGATTATCATCCATGTTGATAAAGATAAGGCCGGCATGGGTCTCGCAATGCAGTTCTTTCAGCCTGGGATTCTCACAGACCAGCTGCGGATTGAAGGTCTCCTTGTCCGTTATATGTGTGCATGCTCCGTCCAGGCCATACTGCCAGGAATGAAAAGAGCAGGTGAACTGCACCAGGCTACCGCGGTCGTTGTGGACAATCTGGTTGCCGCGGTGGGCGCACACGTTGTACAGCGCTTTTATCGAGCCATCTTCCTGCCGCACGATAATGATGCTCTCGCGCCTGATGCGGAATACCGAGTAGTCACCAGGTTCGGGAATGTCGGTCTCGATGCCGGCAATCAGCCAGGTCCGGGTCCACATTTTTTCCCATTCCAGGGCCATGAAATCCGGGCTGTAATAACGGGACGCCTCGAGAACGTCGAGGCCGTTGTCAATGAACGGTTGCTTGGCTTCGAGGTCGTCTGCTTTTGCATTTGGATTGATTTGCCAGGATTCAACAACATTGGTACTCATTACGATTTATCTCCTAAGTTTCAAACCGCTACTGCGTTCCAAATTCACAGTAATCTTCTTTTTCCACCAGTCCGAACGCGAACGACAGCTTGACCAGGCCCACGATAATGGAAAGACACAGGCCCAGTTCCAGGATTTCCTGCTCGTTGAAGTGGCGCCTCAGCTTGGCGTGCAACTCCGGAGTCAGTTCGCCGTGCGGATTGTTCAATGCCAGCTCATCGGCCAGTTCCATGACCGCCTGTTCATCTTCAGTGAAGCTGGAATAGTCCTGGCGCCACATCGCGTCGATCTGCTCCTGCGAATAACCGATATTACCCACACCGATCAGGTTTTGCAGGTTACAGGTGCGGCAGCCGTGGTTCATGCTCAGGCGTAAGCGGGACAATTGCTTGTGTTTTTCTCCCACACGGCCATCGAAAAAGATATTCTGGTAAAACTGCACCATCGCAAAATCCAGCAGTTCCGGCGCCTGGGCGAATACGTCGACAAAGGTGGCCTGAATGGTGGCTGGAAAAGCGATTCATCCCTGTTCATCGCTCAATCATACCTGACATCCGGGGCTCCACCCGCAAGTGTTCCGGGATACGCTCAATGCCAATCCGGCGATCCAGTTCTTCGTGCCAGTGATAAATACGCCGTTCCTGGTAATTCAGCCTGATTCCCTCGAAACCGGGTGATTCTGTTGAGTGCTGAATTTTGGTTACCAGGTCGATATCCTCTTGCAGTATCCGGTTGAAATTGCTGCATCTGGCGGGTAAATGGGCCAAGGGATTGCAAAAGTGGCTTTGCCTGCGTGTCTTCATTGATAAAAATCCAGTTGCCCAACGTTTCACACGGCCGTTTTCGCCGCGAACGATCAGGATGGGTGAGCCGGTCTTGTTCAACAGGATATAGCTGCCCTGACGCGGTATTTCATCGCTGTGGCAAGCATACAGCCTGGATTTTTTCCACAGGAATTGTTGCTCGAGTTCCAGGAAACCGGGATCGGTGTAGCGGCCTCCCGGAATCGGCGGCAAGGCAGGGAAATCTGCAGGTGGTCTTTTGCTGGATCTCTCGTATTCAAATCCTTCATATACGCGTTCAATAAAACGTTGATCCATGGGGGAGATGCCGCCGGAAAGCTATGTATTTAAGGGCTTTTGATTATAGGCCTTGTAGAATATAAAATAAACAATCATGATTGTTTATTTAGATTTTCCGGAAGCTGTCATCTTCTGACCAGACAGGATTTCAGGGGGATTGCGGGTATACTCAGGGCGGCATGGATCAAGGCAAACCATGCACATCGAACTTGGAACAGAGGCTGGAGCGGATGGATTTTCAACTGAGCGAAGAACAAAAAGAATTGAAAGACAGCGTTCGGCGCTACGCAAGGGAACGCCTGGTGCCGATCGCCGAGGAAATTGAACAGACCGATGAGCCGCCATCCGGTGAGCTGGTGCGTGAATTTGCACAGATGGGTTACCTCGGTATCAACATCCCGGAAGAACTTGGCGGTCAGGGACTGAGCAACCTGGATGCGCTGATCGTGGTTGAAGAGCTGGGACGAGCATCATCTGCGGTTGCTTTTCCGGTATTTGAATCCTGCGTCGGCCCGGTCCGCGCCATTGAAAAATTCGCCAGCCGGGAGCTGGCAGAAGAAGTCGTTCCAGCTGTTTGTGCAGGGGAAAAGGTGGTCGCAATTGCGATGTCGGAACCCGCGGCTGGGTCAGCCTTGACCGATTTGACAACCCGGGCCGATGTGCAAAGCGACAGCGTTGTGCTGAATGGCACCAAGCGCTGGTGTTCAGGCGGTGGTCATGCCGATGGCTACCTGGTTTATTGCCGTTTCTCCGATGAGCCAGGCGCAAAAGCAATTGGAGCTGTCTATGTGGAAAAGGGTGCGCAGGGACTGAGCTTCGGACGCCGGGAGCACCTGATGGGGTTCCGTGGTGTACCGTCATCCGACATTTATTTCGATAACGTGCGCGTACCCGTTAAAAACGTGGTGCTGGCCGCGGGAGGTTTCGGCAAGCTGATGGCAGCCTTCGACCTGGAGCGTTGCGGCAACGCGACGATGGCGCTGGCTCAGGCTTCCGCCGCGCTCGCTGAAGTTTCCGAGTACGTGCAGGAACGCCGGCAATTTGGCAAACCAATCATCGATTTCCAGGCCGTTCAGATGAAGCTGGCCGAGATGAAAATGCAGGTGGAAGCATCCCGCCTCCTGATCTGGCGGGCGGCAGTGAATGCAGAGCAGGGCTTTCCGAGCATCAGTGCATCCAGCGTGGCCAAGTGCTTCGCCAACGAGATCGCCCGCACCGTTACCGGTGATGCCTTGCAGCTGATGGGCGGCTACGGCTATTCAAAGGAATACCCGATGGAACGGCGCTTCCGCGACGCCTGGGGCTGGGGAATAGCCGGCGGCGCTATCGACATCCAGAAAATCAACATTGCCAGTGCGATGATTGGGCGGCGTTTCAACCAACGGGCCTGATACACAGGCAGTTACTCATTCCTCAGGGGGCAGCGCTACTTCGATTTTGCCGTCTACGATGCGCAGCGGAAATGAACGGATGGGCTTTTTGGCAGGGGCTCCGGTGCAGGAGCCGTCGCGGATGTCGAAGCTCCCGCCGTGCAGTGGGCATATGATTCGATAGCCACGCATGCGGCCATTATCGAAGGCCTCCATCGCGTGTGAACATTGGTTTTCTATCGCAAAGTATTCATCCCGGAAGCGGCAGATCACAATCCCGATTCCATTGATCTCGAACGTGGAAAAATTCTTTTCCTTGATATCCTCAGCTGCGGCGACGGCAGTAAAACACGGTTCGGCCATCCTTGAAAACCTCGTGAAAAGAGGTGGATTTTAGCACTCCTGTATCGCTTGAAAACAGCCGGTGAGGTTTCTTTCGATAATGCCGGATGCTAAAATAACTTGAAACATATTCAAAAAAATTCTCAGGGAGATTTTGGACATGATGACATTCCTTGCACGCATGAAGATCAAGGAAGGGAAAGAAGCAGATTTTATTCGCCTTGCCAATGCTCTGACGGAAAAGGTGCGCGCAAACGAGCCTGACACCACGGCTTATGAATTCTTCAAACTGAGAGATGAGCCTCGGGGCTATGCGGTGTATGAACAGTTCACCAGTGAAGAAGCCGAAGAAGCCCACCGCAATACGCCTCATTTCCATGAAATAGCGCCTGACCTGATCGAGTGTATCGATGGCACCTATGTCAGGGAATTTCTTGACCCATTGGAATAAGGAGGAGCCGCATGAGCTCTGATCTGGACACCGTTCGGTTACACGCGACTACGCTGGGTGACCTGCTCCTGATGGCTGCGGATACGCAGCCTGACCGCATGGCGGTCATCTTGCCGGATCAACGCAGCAGTTATGCGGAAATCCGGGATGCAGCTTTTCGCAAGGCGCTGAGTCTGCAGGCTTTGGGGGTAGGGCCAGGCGATCACGTCGGCCTGTTACTGCCGACCGGAATGGATTTTGTTGAAACCATGTTCGCCACGGCCTTGCTGGGCGCAGTGACCGTACCTGTAAATGCGAGATACATGCCTCCGGAGCTGGCTTACCTTGTGGAGAACGCCGACCTGAAAGTCCTGCTGACTACGGATAAGATCGCCGAGGCTGTGAATTTTGTCGAAAGACTGAACCTGGCGCTGCCTGACCTGGCTCAGGCCGACGCGCGTAATCTCGAACTCGAGGGTGCGCCATTGCTGCGCAATATCATTCTGTACGGCAAGTCTGAAGCGCCGGGGATGCTGACCGAGGATCAATTCAACTCGCTCGAAGGGCAAGGAGATTGGGATCGGCTGCACTTGAGCCGTCTGCAGATTCGTCTCGGAAGTACGGCTCTGATTCTGTACACATCAGGAACGACAGCCAACCCGAAGGGCTGCATGATTTCACACGAAGCCATCGTGCGTAACAGCGCCGCATTGGCCGACCGCTATGAGTTGACCGGCGAGGACAGTTTCTGGTCGCCACTGCCGATGTTCCATATCGCGGCCATTCTTCCGCTCACGGCCATATTCGCCAAGGGTGGCACCTATGTGACGACCGGTTATTTCCAGGCGGGTGAAGCGCTGAAAATGATGGAAGAAGATCAGGTCACTGCGACCTACCCTTGCTTCTGGACCATCATGTCCGACCTGGTCGATCACCCCGATTTCGAAAAGACGGACCTGAGCAGGGTGAAGCTGATGAACGCCAATTTCGCGGTCCAGCCGCCGGAGATCGGCGAAAAAATGAAAAAGGCGCTGCCGAACGCAATCTTTGTCGGGACTTTCGGTATGACCGAGACGGCCGGTACCGTCACCACCAGCCGCTTTGACGCCACCGAGGAGCAGCGCTTCAAGCGCCTGGGTACACCGCTTTCCGGAATAGAAGTCAAGGCAATCGACCCGGAGACGGGCGAAGAGGCCGCGCCCGGCGAGAAAGGGGAGGCCTGGATTCGTGGCTACTGTACGTTTACCGAGTACTACAAGTCACCTGAAAAGACCGCCGAGGCTTTGGATGATGAAGGATGGTTCCATTCCGGGGACCTGATATCCATCGACCCGGATGGCCAGCTCATGTTTCACGGTCGCCTGCGGGACATGCTCAAAGTCGGTGGCGAGAATGTCGCCGCTGTCGAGATCGAAACCTGGCTGCAGAACCACGACGCGGTCAAGCTCGCCCAGGTCGTTGGCATTCCACATCCGCGCCTGATCGAAGTGCCGGCGGCTTTCATTGAACTGGAACCCGGCAAGACCGCGGACGAAGAGGAATTGATTGCGTTCTGCAAGGGCCAGATCGCCGGATTCAAAATACCCCGGCATGTGCGCTTCGTGGAGGAGTGGCCGATTTCATCCACCAAGATCCAGAAATTCAGACTTCAGGAACAACTGATCGGGGAACTGGGCCTGTAATTCACAGAGGGAAGCCATCATGGTCGTATTTATCGCAACACTGCAGGTGGCCGAGGGCAAGGAAGCTGATTTCGAACGCCTGCAAACCGAACTCTCTGAGATCTCACACGCCAGGGAACCCGGG
>CAMYKC010000202.1 GCA_947258865.1 uncultured Lysobacterales bacterium | reverse complement strand
GCCGCAGCCGACTTCCACGCCGACCCGCGGAGGGACTAGCAACGCTCAAGTCGATCCGGTAGGAAACGCACTGCGCAGCCTTGGTTTGGGTGACTCTTCCCGAACCCTTTTAAACGCCGAGTGAAAGATTCAGGCCGGGGTAATTTTCAGGGAGAAAATTGAGAGCTGAGCGGGCAGGATGCCCGCCCAGCGCGATCCCGATCAGGCTGGATCTATTGCGAGGGAAGTCCCGTAAATTTTTTCGGGACCGGATAAGCAGGGTTCGGGAAGGGCCATCCGCTCCAAGGCGCCAACGAATTCAGTTAGCCGATGAACGACAAACCACAAAAAAACGCCGCCCGGTTGGGCGGCGTTGATTTCTTATTTGCGGGTATCGAGTCGAGCTTGATACCTCAGTTCTTTATATAACGCGTTTCGATATATTCAACCTCACTGAGCGTTGTTGACGAAAGTCGGGCAACTGACACCTGATTCCAGCAGGTCGCGGGTCAGGTCATACGCGAGGTTGGTGAAGCCTGAAGCCTGGGCGTCTGCGTTTGGCATCAATGACATGCTGGCTGTCCCGCAGGTCGGGAACTCAAAAGTACCCGTACCCCAGAGCACGGTGGCACCATCGGCCGGATCGAAAGCATCGCCATACAAACGGCCGCTGGTGATGTAGACGTCCACATTGGCCGTGGTTCCACTCATCGACGTGCTCTGGCCGATCAGGTAGACCTGGTTACCCATGTCATCGTAGGTATAGAAGGTTGCGAACAGGAACAGGTTACCTGCAGGATCGTAAGCAAACTCGAGTACGAAGCCTTCACCCGAACGGGCTGAATTCCACCAGGTGCCGGTCAGGCCTGGATTCAGACCGACGTCTGCCAGCGTCTTGTCGGTGTCGTGGAAATCCTTCGCAAACTTGCCGAGTTCATCCAGTGTTGCCGTTTCATGGCAGCGCTGGCAGGCGAAGTCCATCGTGACGGCACCCTTACCGTCGCCGTCGAGCGCAACGAAACCACCGTCCTCGGTGAACATGTTGCCATCAGCTTCGTGGTTGATATAGAAAATGTGGGTTCTGACATCACCCTGGTGCGGTCCCAGGGCCTGTGCCGACTTGGTGGCGTACGGCATATGGCAGTCTTCGCATTCCACGCCGTAGTCATACATGCTCGTCTGAGCGTAAGATGCCTCGATGTCGCTGTGGCAATCTTCACACTCTGTGACGATCGAGAACTCAGCCCGCTTGTGCGGGTTATGGCAGCTCACACAATCCAGAGGCGCGTGCGGGCCGGCCAGGTGCTCGTTGTATTGCTCGTGGTGCCGGATGAATCCGCCACTGGCGGGGATGGTGTTGGCATCGCCGCGAATGTGGCAAGTTCCGCAGAATTCAGCGGAATCATCGATTTCCATGGAGCTGAATCCCGGGCCATGGCACTGTTCACACTGGATGCCGCCGGCAAAAAAGGTGCCGTGCATACCCGGCAGCATGTCCTGGTTGCCGCTCAGGTCCGTTGGGTCAGGGTTCTCAATCCACGCGGTCGTGTGGCAGCGGCCGCAGTCATAAGGTTTGTTCTCTTCACCGGCGTGATAGTCGGACCAGAGACCTGTCAGGTAGTTGTACTGGTTCTGGCCGGGGATGTCACCGTCCTCGCCGACAGAGGTGATGATGTAACCCTCATTGTCGATGTAACGGGATTTCCACTTGTAACCGCCGATCACGTAGCTTACGTCGTCCCAATCGATCCCTTCAGGCAGAGGGATCGGACGATTTTGCGCGAGTTCACCCTTCATCAATTTGTAGGGGTGCCCGGACGTTCTCCAATCATTGTAATTTTCTTCATGGCAGTCTTTGCAGTATTCCGGACCTTCATAGTCCTCATACTGGGCAACAGCATTTAAGGAAAATGCCAGGAGTACAGCGCCCACTGCAATGGCGGTAAATGCACCTGAAAATCTGAGTTTGCGGAAAATCCTTTGTGTCCTATCCATCTCTGTCTCCTCGCATTGTTTTGCGTACTTTTCCATGACGCATGATCCACCAAAAAGGCAACAAATAGTATGGCTGCCAGTCAGAATTGGTGCGATTCTTTAAACTAATTACAAGTTCCATGATCTCGATCAAAAAATTTTTACTACAATAGCCGGATGAAGAGACCCGAACTCCTGTCACCAGCAGGCACGCTGAAGAATATGCGCTATGCCTTCGCCTACGGCGCCGATGCCGTCTATGCCGGCCAGCCGCGTTACAGCCTGCGCGTGCGTAACAATGAATTCAGCAAGGAAGAGGTCCTGGGCCGTGGTATCGAGGAGGCACATGCCGCCGGCAAACTGTTTTTCCTGGCCAGCAATGTAGCCCCTCACAACAACAAGGTGAAGACATACCTGGCGGACCTGGAACCCATTGTAGAAATGGGCCCTGACGCGCTGATCATGTCGGATCCGGGGCTGATCATGATGGTGCGCGAGCGCTGGCCCGACCTGCCGGTCCACCTTTCCGTCCAGTCCAATGCGGTCAACTTCGCGACGGTCAGATTCTGGCAGGGCATCGGGCTCAAACGCATCATTCTTTCGCGCGAATTGTCTCTGAAAGAAGTGGCCGAAATCCGCGAGGAATGCCCGGATATCGAGCTGGAAGTATTCGTCCACGGCGCCCTGTGCATCGCCTACTCAGGACGCTGCCTGCTTTCCGGCTACATGTCGCACCGTGACTCCAACCAGGGCGCCTGCACCAATACCTGCCGGTGGAAGTACAACACGAAGGAAGCGCGTGAAACGGGCACTGGCGATATCGTTCCAATTCAAACGGTTAGCGCTTCCCGGGAGGAGCCTGCTCCGAGTGATTTGCCAGTCGTTCTTCTGGAAGAGGAGACCCGGCCGGGAGAACTCATGCCCGCATACGAAGACGAGCACGGCACTTATATCATGAACTCAAAGGACCTAAGGGCGGTGCAGCACGTGCACACGCTGGCCCAGATGGGGATCGATTCGCTGAAGATCGAAGGGCGCACCAAGTCCTTCTATTACGCAGCGCGCACGACCCAGGTCTATCGCCGGGCGATCGAGGACGCGGTGGCCGGACGGCCGTTCGACACGGGCATGATGGAAGAACTGGAAGGCCTGGCCAACCGGGGCTTCACCGAGGGTTTCTACCGGCGTCACCCGCCGGGTGAATACCAGAATTACGAGCAGGGCGCGTCGCGCAGCGACCGACAACAGTTCGTGGGTGACGTCATGGACCTGGACAACGGCTGGCTGACGATCGACGTGAAGAACCGTTTTGAAACCGGCGACCACATGGAACTGGTTACACCCTCAGGAAACCTGTCATTCGACTTGTCAGAAATAATAGGCCGAGATGGTAAGCGAACCGATGCGGCGCCGGGATCCGGGCACGTGGTCAGGATCCCGTTACCGGAAGACATTACCTCCACGATGATCGATGAATTCGCCCTGCTGGTCCGCTACCTGCCACGTGAATCGGCGACGGTCGACAAGTCCGGCGACCGGATACTCGCCACGTAACGATTGTCCCAAAAAAAAGAGCGCCGCCGTGGTGGCAGCGCTCTTTTTTCGGTTCGAACTGCTAGTTTGCAGTCGGTGTCGGACAGGCAATACCCGAGGTCAGAAGGTCACGCGTCAAATCGTACGTCAGGTCGGTGAATCCCAGGGCTTGCATATCGCCATTCGGCATCAGGGAAAAGCTGCCCGCGGAACAAGACGGGAAGGTAAAGGTCCCCATACCCCAGAGCGTGGTGTCGCCATCAGCCGGATCGAAAGCATCGCCCCACATACGGCCGCTGGTGATGTACACATCCACATTGGCTGTGGTCCCACTCATCGATGTGCTCTGGCCGATCAGGTAGACCTGATTACCCATGTCATCGTAGCTGTAGAAAGTTGCGAACAGGAACAGGTTGCCAGAAGGATCATAGGCAAACTCGAGCACAAAACCTTCACCGGAACGCGCTGAATTCCACCAGGTGCCGCTCAGGCCCGGGTTTAAGGCAAACCCGGTTCCACCTTGCATCTGCAGCCATACCATCATGTCGGCTACGTCTTCCGAGGAGGGTGAACCAATCGCATCACGTTCCATTGTGGTATCAGGTATGCCCCAGCGAGCCTTGTGTGAAAATTCGCTGAATTTTCCGTCCTGGGCAAGATAAGCCAGAATACCGCCTTCAGGTGCACCCACCGGCGATTCCCCGGCCGGGTCGCCGTGACAGCCCTCACAATTGTCTTCATAGAACATTTCACCCGCGTCTGCGTCCGCAGTCTCTATGATCGTGTACAGCACCGGATTCATATTGGGATTGATGTCAGCGAAGTAGGCCGTGGGATCGGCATCCGCAAAATTCAGGAATTCAGCCAGGCAGTCGGCCTGTTGCTGTGTCATCCCTCCTGTTGAAAAATCGGGATGCTGGTTGCCCAGCGTATAGCCGTTGGAATGAGCTGCCTTGTTACTGGCTGAGTGGGTGTCATCCAGCGCTACCCAACTGCCTTTTCCCTCTGAATAGGCTCTGCCCGTTCCTGCATGCCAGATCATGTCCGCTGTCACCATCTCGCCTTC
>CAMYKC010000201.1 GCA_947258865.1 uncultured Lysobacterales bacterium | reverse complement strand
CCATGGGCGGCGGATGGAAGATTGACTACCACAAGCCCATTTTCCCCGGGGACGTGTTGGTCGCCACCCGCACATTGACCGCTATTTACGAGAAAGTCGGGCGTCAGGGGCCGTTGATCTTTTACGAAGTGATCACGGAGGTTAAAAATGAAGCCGGCGAGCCGGTCCTGACCGACAAGACAATCCGGATTCTGCGTTGAGCGACATGTCCAGAGTTGCAATGATAAAGCCCGGAGACCCGCTGCCCGAACGCGAGCACATCTGCGATAACGTGCAACTGTTTCTCTACGACGCGGCGATCTGGAACGCGCATCGTATTCACTTCGATTTGCCCTATGCCACCGACGTCGAAGGTTATCCCGGCCTGGTTGTCGCCGGCCCGCTGATGGGGGACTGGCTGACACAGACGGTGCTGGAATGGCTGGATGAAGGAGGTAAACTTGTATCTTTCGAGTATTCGAATCGCGGGGCAGCCTACACCGGAGATGAATTGACATCCGGCGGCAAGGTGTTGTCCGTGGATCCTCAAACAGGTGAAGTCGAACTGGAGCTTTACATCAAGAACGCCGCGGATCAGGTCATCACACCGGGTAAGGCCACGGTTCGTTTCCCGGTCGCCTGAATTGGCTTGAATATGGACACATTGCGAGGAAAAGTGGCCATTGTCGGCGCTGCCGACACCGAAGTGGGAAAAATCCCACATCTCAGTCCCACCGCACTTTGTATCGATGCCGCACGCCGCGCGCTGGAAGACGCCGGGATCTCGAAAGACCAGGTCGATGGGCTGGTGACCTGCAATTCGATGGCTGAACCTTACATGTATCATGCCGAGGCGATTGCCGAGTACCTGCAGATTTTTCCCCGTTATTGCATCAGCGCCAACGCCGGTGGAGGCACCACGTTTTCGACCATCCAGCACGCCGCGACAGCCATTGCCGCGGGTGTTTGTGACACCGTGCTGGTCACCATGGCGGATTGCCTGCGCACCGGTTTGTCGCGGGAACAGGCCAAGAAGATGCAGTCTTCTACCGGTCATCCGGAATTTGAAACCCCGTACGGTGCGACCGTTCCTGCTTTCTATGCCCTGATTGCGCGCGCCCACATGGATACTTACGGCACGACCCCGGAGCAAATGGCAGCGGTGGCCGTCAGCGGCCGCAGGCACGCTGCGCGTAATCCCGCGGCGCAAATGCGTGAACTCATCACCGTGGAAGATGTGCTCAACTCCCGCATGATTGCGGATCCACTCCATTTACTGGACTGTTCACTGGTATCAGATGGCGGCGCGGCGATTGTCCTGGCCTCGGCCGAGCGGGCTGCTGATTTCCCGCACGACTCCGTTTATATCCTGGGCGCCGGTGAAGGCCATAGTCACGAACACATCAGCCAGGCCAGGAGCCTGACCACCTCCGCCGCCTTAGAATCCGGACAACGCGCCTACCGGATGGCCGGCCTCGGTGCCGCGGATATCGATGTGGCGCAGATTTATGACTGCTTTACACCGGTTGTCCTGATTGAGCTGGAGGACCTCGGATTTTGTGAAAAGGGCGAAGCGGGCGCTTTCGTGGAGTCGCAAGGGACGGCGCTCGAGGGCCCGTTGCCGATGAATACACACGGCGGGATGCTGTCTCATTGCCACCCGGGCAATCCCGGTGCGATGTTTTCACTGACCGAAGCAGTCACACAACTCAGGCGCATCGCGGGTGACCGGCAGGTGCAGGATGCAGAGGTTGCGCTGGTCCATGGGCAGGGTGGCATCATGTCCAGTCACGCGACATTGATTCTGGGCAGGGAGCGGGATTGATGACGGATCACAGTGGAAAATTTCTTCCCCGGCCGAGACCGGAAACAGCGGCCTGGTGGCAGAGCTGCCGGGAACACAAGTTGAACATTCAGCGCTGCTCCGGGTGCGGTGCATTCCAGTTTTATCCGCGGATTGTCTGTTCATCCTGCATGAGTGGCAAGGTCGAGTGGGTACAGTCAGCCGGGCGCGGAAAAGTTGTCACGTTCACGATTTGCAGGCTCCCGGTCGCCGAGGCCTATACAGCTGATTTGCCCTACGTGGTTGCTCTGATCCGGCTCGAAGAAGGCCCCACGATGATGAGCAATATCGGCGAATGCGAACCGGAGTCAGTGGCAATCGGCATGCCGGTCGAAGTGACTTTCCAGAAGTGGTCGGATGACATAACGATCCCGCAATTCCTACCCGCACTGGCAAGCTGAAAGCAATGAAAGACAGGGAGGAATGGCTGAGCCTGACCACCGAGGAAGCCATCGAGCCGCAACTCCCGATCTGCGATCCCCATCACCATATCTGGGATTACCCTGGGAGCTGCTACCTCATTCCTGAGTTCACCGCAGACATCGGAGGCGGGCACCGGGTGGACAAAACGCGGGCACCGGGTGGACAAAACGGTGTTCGTGGAGTGCAGGCAGTTTTACCGTGGCGATGGCCCCGTTGATCTGAAGCCAGTGGGTGAAACCGAATTCGTCGATCGACTTGCGGGGCCGGTTGAAACCCGGTTTGGCGTAAGCGATGTGGCAGCGGGTATTGTGGGCTTTGCCGATCTTTCTCTGGGTCCGGCCGTGCAGCCCGTTCTGGAGGCGCATATGGAAGCCAGCGTGCGGTTTCGCGGCGTTCGCCACGCAAGCGCCTGGCACGAGAGCGAGCGGATTCACAACGCGCATACCAACCCGCCCCAGGGCTTGTTGGGCAGCAGTGCGTTTCGCCAGGGTCTTGCCTGTCTCGAAAAGCTCGGCCTGTCGTTCGATGCCTGGCTCTATCATCCGCAGCTTGCTGAATTGGCTGAGCTTGCGCGGCTGTTTCCAAACCTGAGCATTGTTCTCGATCACATGGCGGGCCCGCTGGGCATCGGGCCTTATTCCGGTCATCGCGAGGAAGTCTTTGCAGCCTGGCGCGGCGCTCTTGCCGAACTCGCGCAATGCGCAAACGTGGCCGTCAAACTGGGCGGGCTGACCATGACAATGAGCGGGTTCGGCTGGCACAAGCGAGAGGCGCCACCTGGTTCGGAAGAACTGGCGCAGGCCATGGGCCCCTACTACCAGGCCTGTATCGAGCTTTTTGGACCTGGGCGCTGCATGTTCGAGAGCAACTTTCCCGTTGACCGGGCGTCCTGCTCCTACACGGTGCTGTGGAATGCCTTCAAGCGCCTGAGCAGCGGGTATTCCGCAGCCGAGCGAGCGGCGCTGTTCCATGATACGGCAAGCCGGATATACCGGCTGGATGGTTGAAAGCCCCGGTCAGCTCCTGCGAGTGAGTTCTTCGCGCAAGGTCTGAAGCAGGTCCAGGCAAGCCTGTGCAAGGCTTACCCTGTCTTCGAGCGTAACCATCACTGTCCTGGTCACATGGGACGCCAGTCCAAGCGCTTCGATATCGGGTTTGAGCGCGAGGTCCTGGTCATCGAGGATAAAGCCGTCCAGAAAATCACGGTAATGATCCGCCACCCAGGTCGCCGTGTTGGGGATGGACAATTCCTGCATCATTTTCACCGTCGGGCCCTTGATCGCAGACCCGCCGACCACTGGCGATACCGCAATCACCGGTGCAGCGCTTTCCCGCAGGCGGTCGCGCAGGCCGGGCAGCGCCAGCACAGGGTCGATGCTGACAAAGGGATTCGATGGGCACAGGATAATTCCGGCGAGATTCGGGTTGTCTAGCCACGCTTCGATTTCCGGATTGAGCTCGGCCGCCTCCGCACCATCGAATTCGAATCCGCTGACCACCGGTTCGCATCTGTCGCGTACGAAATAATGTTGAAATTCAAGTAGCCCTTTCCCGGTGTGTACTCGTGTATGCACGGGGTCATCGCTCATGGGCAGAATTGGATGCTCAATGCCCAACGATCCTGCGAGTGCTGCGGTCACCTGGCTCAATGTCTGACCGCTTGCCAGCCGCTGGGTGCGTGCCACGTTCATGGCCAGGTCCCGGTCGCCCAGGGCGAACCAGGTTTCACCTCCCAGGCCGGCAAGAGCCTCCATGAAGTGCCAGCTTTCGTCGCGGCGCCCCCAGCCAGTTTCCGGATTGCTCTGCCCCGCGAGGGTGTAAACCAGGGTGTCGATGTCCGGTGAAATATGCAGTCCAAGGTGCCTGAAATCATCGCCGGTGTTGACGACGATCGCCAGTTGATCAGCAGCCAGGAGCTTCGACAGGCCCAGTGCGAGCTTGGCGCCGCCGACACCGCCGGATATTGCGAGATAGCACGGAATGTTCATATCAGAGAAACAGGTCTTCAGAGAGGGGCCGGATACAGTCACGCGCTGTCTGTGCACTGTTTTCCGGAGCCAGCCCCTGCACGATGGCGGCGGGCACGCGTTCCGTCGTTTCGCCCATGACCAGCATGGCCGCGGCAGCGATCGTGTCCGCCCGGTTCGACATCGTTACCTGCAGCTCACGGCCAAAGATGTCTTTCTGGCCGCGCCGGTCGTCGAGCACCGTGATACCCGCGCTGCCGATGGCGAATCCAAGCGTGCCGAGACGCCAGGGCCTGTTCATACTGTCACTCACGATAACGCCGAGGCGCTTGCCGGTCGTTTTTTCCAGGGATTTGCGCAAGCGGGCCGCCGACAGATCGGGGTCCTTGGGCAGAAGCAAGGCGCATTCACCGCCTGCATGGTCCACATTCGACTGGTCAATTCCCGCGTTGGCGCTGACGATGCCCAGTCGGTGGCGCACGATGATCACTCCGGGCGCCTTGCGCACCACTTCTGAAGATTCACGCAGGATCAATTCGACCAGGCGGGGATCCTTGTCAACTTCTTCGGCGAGTCGTATCGCGTCTGCTGACGGTTTAATCTCGTTTAACTTAATTATGCAATTTTCTGATTTTGATACGATTTTTTGCGCCACTACCAGCACGTCTCCGTCCTGGAGTTCATAACAATTCCGTACAATCGCTTCGCCAATCAACAATGCGAGATCATCGCCAGCCTGCACCAGAGGAAGGTCTTCGATCGGCTTGACTGTCAGGCTGGTCTGCATATTCGGAGCGCTGTCAAACAAAAGTGTAGCGGGAGTCAATGATAACCATAAACACATGCTGGCCGACACAGTCTTGGTCAGTGATCGGGTTCCGAGGGGGGCCGCAGGCGGGAGCAGGGAAGAGCAGGCAATGAAGCCAGTGCGGTTTCGCCGTGGGCGAAGAAGCGCTGGCGGAATGCCGTAGCTCGTGAAACTGCTTATAGGCGGTTTGAACCAATACTGGTATAAATACTCTTTGAATTACCCATATTACAGACGAGATGACCTTGCAGTTTCACGATCACCCGCATAGAAATCTCTGGGCTCTTGTGCCGGTCAAGTCGTTGACACTGACCAAGCAACGATTGAAGTCCAGTCTTGGTCCGGACCGTCCGGGTCTGACCATGGCCATGCTGACAGATGTTTTGAATGCGCTTGGTTGCAGCAGGGAAATCACCCAAATCGCTGTTGTAACGGCTGATCCGCTGGTGTCGGGTATCGCTGAAAGTAGAGGCGCCCTTGTCGTCGACGAAGTTGAGGCAATGGGAATGATCGAGGCACTGGATCTGGGGATTGATGCGATCAGGCGAATGGGGGGGCAGCACCTTGTAATCTTTCCTGCGGATGTTCCGCTGGTGACCGGTCCGGAAATAGACCGATTGGTGCAGGAGTTACAGATTCAGCGCCAGACTCGTGGAGACAACATCACCGGAATCGGACCTTCGAAAGACCGTGGCGGGACTAATTTTCTGTTCATCGATACCGGCCATCCAATACCCTTGATGTACGGACCAGGCAGTTACGTGCGTCACAAGGCGTGTGCGCTTGAACACGGGAACGTGCCTGTTTCGCTTCATTCACCCGTTATTGCGCTGGACATCGATGAAAAGAAGGACCTGGATGAGTTCGTCTCATACTGTCTCTCCAATCCTGAGTTTCAGGAAACCAAAACCTGGCAATTTCTGCAGGAAAAGGGCTATATCAATGTTGCCGATCAGGCAGGAATGCTCCATGGAAATGAACAGTCACGTCACACACCCAACAAGATTTGAACTGCCTGACAGGGGTGATGTGTCCGCGCTGGCGGACACATGCGACCTGCCGGATTTGTGCGGCCTGGCCTCAGACTTACGGGACCGAGGGTACGGCGATATAATCACCTATTCCCGCAAAGTCTTCATTCCCCTGACCCGGCTCTGTCGCGATTTTTGCCACTATTGCACTTTTGCAACCAGCCCCAAACATCTCACTTCGCCATACATGCCCGTTGAAAAAGCGCTCTCCATTGCCCGGCAAGGGCAGGCCATGGGCTGCAAGGAAGCCTTGTTCACGTTGGGTGAAAAACCCGAACTTCGCCATGATGAAGCCCGCCGGGCGCTGGATGAAATGGGTTTTGCGACCACACTGGAATATGTTGCTCACGTTGCCGAACGGGTGTTGATGGAGACGGGTTTGCTGCCGCACATCAATGCCGGGTGCATGACACCCAGAGAAATCGCGATGTTGCGGCAGGTTTCTGCATCGATGGGCATCATGCTGGAAAACGTTTCCGGGCGATTGTGTGAAAAAGGCCAGGTCCATTATGGTTCACCCGACAAACATCCTGCTGCAAGGTTGCAGACCATAGCCGATGCAGGCAAGGCGAAAGTCCCGTTTACCACGGGCATTCTGATTGGCATTGGGGAAACAAGGCCAGAGAGACTGGATTCACTGTTTGCGATCAGGGATCTGCACCGGAAATACGGCCATATCCAGGAAGTAATTGTGCAGAATTTTGTGCCCAAGGCCGACACGAAGATGGCGAATGTTGCGCCACCCGGGACCGGCGAGTTGCTGTGGACGATCGCCATGGCGCGAATTATTTTCGGGCCGGAAATGAGCATACAAGCGCCCCCGAACCTCAATCCGGGGAAACTGGCGCCGCTGGTCGGCGCGGGAATCAACGATTGGGGCGGTGTGTCGCCACTGACGCCAGATCATGTCAACCCGGAATCTCCCTGGCCGCAGCTCGATA
>CAMYKC010000200.1:2754-7357 GCA_947258865.1 uncultured Lysobacterales bacterium | reverse complement strand
CAGACCAGGGCGATATCGTAGGCACCCAGGCTGACCATCGTGGCGGCCTGGTTAAAAGCTGTGGATGAACTGGCACAGGCGTTTTCCAGGTTGATCACCGGGATCCGGCCGATGCCCAGTTCGCGCAAGGCGACCTGGCCACTGATCATTTCCTGGCCCTGCACCACACCACCGGCGGCATTGGCCATGTAGGCTGCCTCGACAGCGCCGGCCTCGATACCCGAATCGGTGATCGCTTCGGCAATCGCTTCACCGGCCAGTCTCTTGAGCGTCGTGTCCAGGTGCTTATCGAAGCGGGTCATCCCCACCCCGGCAATGTATGCATTCATTTTCATGATGGGTTCCTGTTACTCCGGCAGGTTGCAGAAACCGCCCGGGTGGAAGGCCTCGAGCAGTTCACGGTGCCCGAAGGCTTTGGCCGCTGACTGGAAACCAGCCTTTTTCAGCTGACCGTCCAACAGGCGCTTTGCGGCTTCCGCGCAGATCTCGCCCGTCCAGGTATAAGGCGCGGACAGGTTCATCACGAACTGGGTGGTCACCCGCCGGCCCTGCCCGTTACAGACAATGACACTGCGCTGCACGTCCAGCTCATCCTTGGGCGGCTCGCCGGTATCCATCTGGCTGCCCACGGCATTGGTCCAGGCTTCTTTCTGTTCCTGTGGTAAGTCCCTGGCTTGTTCGTTGAAGGCATCGATCGCTTGCTTCACGCCGTCGACGATATGTTCACCGATCGCGGTAAGCACCTTGCAGTTGAGAACACGCGGATCGTCCATGTACCAGACGGGCTCGCAAGCGCCTCCCCAGGGCAACGCATGCAGCACCTGCCCCCGGTGGGGAAGTGAAACCTGGGCAAGCATGTCATGCGGCCAGGGTTTGAGTTCATTCAGTTCGAGATAGAACTGATCGTTGCATACCATGCGCAGGAAAGATTTGGTGGATGCCTCCGACGGCAAACCGTGGTCGATCTGGTAAACCAAATCCAGGCTGTCCACACCTTCGGTTTCCAGCACCACCTCCGCGGCGATGGCTCCGGCCGCCCACATGTAGGAATTGGCCGGATTCAGCAAAAGCCCCTTGTCGGCAAAAATCTGGCCGTATTTCTCCCTGATGGCCAGTACCCAATCCTGCTCGCCGGTGGTGTCCAGGTAATGGCAGTTCGCCTGCAGCGCAGCCTCGACGACCGGCCATGCGATCTGCATGAACGGACCGGCGACATTGATCACCACATCGATTTCCTGCAACAGAGGGCTTAGTTCTTCCACCGTGTTGTTCGCCACCGCGATTTCGGCGTCAAACGGCCTGCCCAGGCGCTGCTCGACGATTTCCATCCCTTCCTCAATGCGCTCGCGATTGCGGCCGGCGGCGACAAAGGGAATATTACGCTGGGCTAGGGACTCGGCAACCAGTTTGCCGGTATAACCGCTGGCGCCGTAAACAAAGACCTTGGGTGTGCCGGACATGTGAACCTCCAAATGTGTTCGGAAAAATAATGACACCAATATATTCCGATCCTGTCGTTTTTCGAATGTGGACTGGGGACAATAACTTGTGATTAACGGCCAATCTGCCTAAAATGAAACCAAGCCTTCAAAGTGACACTGCATTGCCCATCCACGCCCCGCCACAGCACCCGGCAAAGTCGCTCGAGCCTCCGCTCGAGATTCTCGAGGGCCTGGGCCACGGCCGCCGCAGCTGCCTGCGAGGCACCGGCATAATGTTGTCGCAACTCGAAAACCCACAATCCCGCCTGACGTTTCAGCAGGAACTGGCTTTTTACCGGAACGCGCTGGAATTGACGGGCGATTCTCTGATAGGTCTCAAGCTTGGTGAACCGTTCATACCCCAGCGTTACGGCCTGTTTGGCTACGCCCTGCTGAGCGCCTCTACCCTGCGCAGGGCGATGGCGTTTGCTGTGAATTTCGGCCAGCTGACCTTCAGCTTTTTCACGTTCGATTGCGGAGATTCCGGAGGCCATGGCTGGTTTGCAATGAAGGATCCGCCGCCGGTCGAGCAGGAACTGCATGATGTTTACCTGGACCGCGATATGTCGGCGGCCGTCGTCGCCTTCAGTGCCATCCTGGGTCAATCCTTTCCGCTGACCGCTGTGGAACTGGCTCATGACGGTCACGGCAGACAACAGGAATACCGTGACTACTTCGGCTGCGATGTTCGTTTCACCTGCTACCCAAGCAGACTGATGTTCAATCCGGAGTTACTCGACAGGCCATTGCCACAGAGCGATCCGGACACCTCACACTATTTTCGGCAGCAGTGCCGGATGCTGATCACGAAACTGAAGAGCCAGAGCCACTTTGCCGATGATGTCCGGATGTTATTGCTGGCACAGCCCGGCCAGTTCCCGATCATCGACCAGGTGGCGGCAAAGCTCCACGTGTCCGTGCGCACACTGAGGCGCCGGCTGGACGAGGAAGGCTGCAGCTACCGGGAATTGCTGGAAGAGGTGCGCTTCCAGCTGGCCAAGGAATACCTGCTCGATACCCGGCTGCCGCTGGCGGAAATAGCCGACTTGCTCGGCTATACCGAAGCCGGTAACTTCAGCCATGCTTTCCGCCGCTGGAGCGGTCACTCCCCTCGCGGTTTCCGGAAAACCCATGCGGCCGGCTGAGCGAAACCGCGGGTGTTATGGCGCAACGCTGCTGGCGATCCTGCTGCTGTTGTTCCCCTGCCTTTTATTCGCCGGTCAAATCCGAGTGGCCACTGCCAGCAATTTCAGGGACGCAATGACAGCCATCGTCGTGGCATTCGAAAAGCAGTCACGACACGAGGTCATCCTGATAAGCGGTTCCAGCGGCAAACATTATGCGCAGATCGTCAATGGAGCGCCCTTCGATGCGTTTTTTTCGGCCGACGCCGAACGGCCGGCCCGCCTGGAGGGAGCAGGTATCGCAGTGTCCGGCAGCCGTTTTACATATGCCATCGGCAGGCTGGTGCTTTGGAGCCATCGATCCGGATACGTGGATTCGAACGGCGACGTCCTGGTACACGGGGATTACCGCTTCCTCGCGATCGCAAATCCCGAGCTTGCACCCTATGGCCGGGCTGCCCGGGAAGCTCTACAATCTCTTGGCGTCTGGGAGAGGCTTGGCGGCCGGCTGGTTCGTGGCGAGAACATCAACCAGGCTTTCCAGTTCGTTCACAGCGGTAATGCCGAACTGGGCTTGATTGCCGTTTCGCAGCTCAGGGCTGCACCGACTGCCGGCTCACACTGGCTGTTGCCGCAGCCGCTTTACCGGGCCATCGAGCAACAGGCTGTCATGTTGCGGGACAACGAAGCGACGCGGGATTTGATGTCTTTCATTCGCAGCGAGGAAGCGCGGAGAATCATTATCGACCATGGATACGACACGGTGGAGATCGACACACCCTGATGTTCAACGGGGCTGACATCACCGCGCTGGCGATCACGCTGAAACTCGCCCTTATCAGTACACTGATCCTGCTGTTGCTGGGCACTCCGCTGGCCTGGTGGCTGGCGCGGACCCGGTGGCGCTTCAAGTACATACTCGAAGCCATCGTCGCCCTGCCCCTGGTGCTGCCGCCCACGGTCCTTGGCTTCTACCTGTTGCTGGTCCTCGGGCCTCGTGGCCCGGTCGGCAGCCTGATGGAGTCCCTGGGCGGGCGGCCGCTGGCCTTCACTTTCGCGGGCCTCGTGATCGGCTCGGTCATCTATTCGATGCCCTTTGTCATTCAGCCTCTGCAGGACGCCTTCTCTGCAATCGGCCGGCGGCCGCTGGAAGTCGCCGCCACCTTGCGTGCCTCTCCGCTTGACCGGTTTTTCACCGTGGCGGTGCCCCTGGCTCGTCCCGGCTTTTTCACAGCGGCCGTGCTGGGTTTTGCGCACACGATCGGTGAATTCGGCGTCGTGTTGATGATCGGCGGCAATATTCCCGGCGAGACCCGGGTCGCCTCGATTGCGATATACGATCATGTCGAAGGGCTCGAGTACGCGCACGCGCATTGGCTTTCGGGCGGGTTGCTGCTGTTGTCGTTCCTGCTCCTGGTCATGGTCTACGCGCTCAACCGCCGGTTCCGGGTGGTGCGCTTATGACGATCGAAGCCCGCTTCCACGTTGAACAGGGTGATTTTCGCCTCGACGTCGATCTGAGCTTGCCTTCGCAGGGCGTCACGTCGCTGTTCGGACCTTCGGGCTGCGGTAAAACTACCTTGTTACGCGCCATTGCCGGCCTGGACCAGCACGACGGCGGCTTCCTGAAAGTCGGCGACATGGCCTGGCAGGACAAGGATCAGTTCACGCCGCCACATCGCCGTTCCCTGGGCTATGTTTTTCAGGAGGCCAGCCTCTTTGGGCATCTCAGCGTCATGGGCAACCTGGAATATGGCGTCAAGCGTGTACCCGGCAGCGATCGAAAGGTTTCACTGGGCAGTGCGATTGATCTGCTCGAAATCAGGCCATTACTGAAGCGCAGGCCCGCCACCCTGTCGGGAGGAGAAAAACAGCGTGTCGCGATTGCCCGAGCCCTGGCGGTCAGCCCGAAATTACTGTTGATGGATGAACCCCTGGCTGCCCTCGACGTGAACCGCAAGCAGGAAATACTGCCCTACCTGGAATCGCTGCACCGCG
>CAMYKC010000200.1:0-2546 GCA_947258865.1 uncultured Lysobacterales bacterium | reverse complement strand
GGTTGCCGGCCACGATGACGGGTTCCGGTTGACCCGCCTGGAATTTCCCGGTGGTGAGTTCATCGTTACCTACCAGGAAATCCCGGCCGGCAGTCCCGTCCGGTTGCGGCTGGCGGCGCGGGATGTCAGCCTGACCCTGGAACACCAGTCCGGCACCAGCATCCTGAACATTCTCCCGGTGACCGTGGACGAGATCATGCAGGAGGACGAAGCGCAGGTCATTGTCCGCTTGCTGGCGGGCAACGTGCCGATGCTCGCGCGGATCACGCGCAAGTCGGCTCACGACCTGGGGTTGCAGCAAGAGATGTCTTTATTCGCGCAGATCAAGAGCATTGCCTTACTGGCTTGAAAGACGATTCGAGTCAGTGAATGGCTTCCAACTGCTGCCGGGCACGCGAACCGAAGTATTGGAGTGCTCCCCAGCGCCAGGTCATTCAGCAGAACCTTTCCCTCGGATCACAATTACGGACAGTCTCGGCTCAAAGAAAAACCCCGCGAAGTTCACACTCCGCGGGGCTTCTTTTTACGCTATTGCTTAGCGGTCAGGCTCAGGCAAACCTCCTGAATCCAACCAGGCCAACACTCAGCATCAGCAGGGCCATAATGACCATGCCCCACTGGCTCAGGGTCGGGATGCCTTCGTAAAATACCGTGTTGGTAATCGTGCAGCTATCGCCGTTGCCAACGCTGACCACGATATTCATGCATCCGTTATCAACTTCGACTCCACTGCCGATGATGGTTTCCTCCACATAGCAACTGGATGACGGCTGCTCAGGAATCACCTCAGCCGTGAACGTATCGTTACCTTCACCTTCGAAGGTTCTGAACCAGGTACCACCGTTGAAAATGACTTGCTGTGACGCTGTCTTTTCAGGGTAGTACATGAAGCCGTTCACAATCTCGGCATCGCAGAACAATGTCAGCAGGTAGTACTCGGAGACCTCCTCACCCACGGCGCCGTCGACATCCCACACCTTGGTGATGTCCACGTCAACCGGTGCCGGCGAGTTGGTGATGTCGCAATGTCAAAGAAGTGGCAGCCCGGTGCATCCGGATCATCATCGACACTCGTGCTGTCTCCGCGTGCCGAATAGCTCGCCATGTAGCCGGATTCGGTGCCTTCGGTAACGCTGCAGTCCATCTCACCGCTGCCGAAAGACGTCACGACGAACACGACCGGGTTGGCCGGGCTGATCGTGAATTCCTGTTCGAGCGGCAGGCCGGTGTTGCAGGTCAGCATCACCGTCACGTCATCATCGAAACCGTCGGCGAAATTCTTGGTTACTGCAAACCTGGCGGCTCCGCCGATTTGAAGCACCAGCGGGTAGCTGACGTCAACAGGTGGATCCACGTTTCCGGAATCCGAGAAGGTGCAATTCAGTGTATCCGAGATACTGTCGCCAGCGCCGCCGGGATCGGTGCCCGTCACCTCGACCGTGACCGAACCACCCGCCGGAATGACAGCCGGCAACGCGGTATCGATCACGAAATTGGTACCGTCGGCGAGTGAACAACTATCAACCGAGCCAGTCAGCCCTTCGTTCGCCGTTTCATCGAAGACGACGCTGAACGTGGCCGATCCGCCCGGATCCGCCAGTTCGGTCAGTGTGGTGCCGCTTGGCGGAGTCGGTTGCACGACGGATTCCGGCTCACGAACGCTGCATGTCAGGTCGTATAAAGCGGTGCCGTCATCCCGTGTGCCGACGCCGTCGACGCCGTAGGCGCAGTCCAGGTCAGCCGTGTAATCACCCGCTACTGCCGCGTCGCAGGACAGGGTGTAATCCGACATGCCATTGGGTGCGATCATCACGCCTGTGGTCGTTAGGTCGGTCGGTGAAATCGTGATTTGAGGATCACCAATCAGCGTGCACAGCACATCGAGGTCGTTGTCCGCGGGATCGGTGGCGCCATTGCGGATCTGGAGCGGTGACGTTGGATCCGGATCGGGCTGGCCGGCCCATGGGTCCTGGCCGGCTGCGATATCGATTATCGCGCCTGGCGCTGGTGTGGACTCATAAATGGCCGCTCCCGGCGGTCCGATGTCGCAGCTCACGATATACTCGGCTGGGCTGGCGATATTGGAACCGTTATGCGTGCACGACAACGTGGCGCCGTAGGTGCCTTGCGCTGCCGAATCACAGCTCAATACCTGAGTAGCTGCCGGGGCTCCTTGAGCCACGCTGTACGCTCCGCCAACCAGTCCGATCTGCGGATCGCCGGAAATGCTGCAGGTACCCGACAGGGTGGTTCCGGTATCTCCGCTGTTGGAAATTGCAACGTTCATGTCGGCTACCGGATCACCCTCTTCGGTAGTACCGAAATCGATCGGTGAACCTGCCGCAGGATTCGATGAATAGGCCGGCTGCGGGCCAGCGGTGATTGTGCAGCTCAGATTGTAAACAGCGGGAGTTGCGATGTTATCACCGTTGTGCGTGCACTCCATTGTGCCGGTATGCGTCGCGATTGTGCCGGCCGAGTCACAGGTCACCGTCACGGTGTCGGCTGCGCCGCCCTGCGGAACGGAGAAATTGGTGGTGCCGGAT
>CAMYKC010000199.1 GCA_947258865.1 uncultured Lysobacterales bacterium | reverse complement strand
TGAAAATCACCGGGGATAAAGAAACATCAGGATAAATTAATGAGGTTTTGAGATGGATTCACGCTTAATTGAAGTCACGACGCTGGGCGATCTGTTACTGCGTGGGGCAAACAGGTGGCCCGACGAGGAAGCACTGGTATTTCCAGACCAGCGACTGAGCTATTCGCGGGTAGCACAGCGGGCGCAGGACAAAGCGCGTGCGCTGCAGGGCATGGGAATCCGACCAGGTGACCATGTCGGCATTCTGGCCCCGAATCTGGTCGAGGTGGTGGAGTTGCTCTTCGCGATTGCGCTGTGTGGCGCTGTAGCGGTGCTGGTCAATGCACGCTACAAGACCACGGAGTTGGCTTACGTCATTGAGAATGCCGATCTGAAAGTCCTGTTCACGACCAATCGCATTGCCGACTATGTCAATTTTGCAGGTCTGCTGTACGAAGCCCTGCCGGGGCTGGAATCCGCTGATGATGTATTAGCGCTCGAATTGGATGCCGCGCCGTTACTGCGCAGTGTCATCATGATGGAGGATCCCGGGCAGGATGGCATCGTTTCCTGGGAGCGTTTCCAGGCGTTCGCGGACCGGGCAGATCCCGACGAAGCGTGGCGGCGCCGCAGCCAGGTCGCTTTGAGCGACCCCTGCATCATGATGTACACATCAGGCACCACCGCCAACCCCAAGGGCTGCCGGCTGAGCCACGAAGCACTGGTGCGCAACGCCCGTGAGATGAGCATCAGATTCGAAATAACGGATCGGGATCGCCAGTGGAACCCGCTTCCGATGTTCCATATGGGCGCCATTTTACCGCTGATTTCGGTTTATTGGGCAGGCGCGTGTTTCATTACCGATACGCATTTCGACGGCGACTCGGCCATCCGCGCGATCGGGCAGGAGAAACCCACCATCATGTTCACCGCGTTCCCGACCATCATGGCCGCCCTGGTCAGCCACCCGGACTTTGACGCAGCCAACATGCCGCAGCTGCGCCTGGTCAACAACGTGGCGCCACCGAGCCAATTGAAGAAGAACATGGAAATCCTGCCTAACGCGGTTCACGTCAGTGCTTATGGCCTGACCGAGGCCTCGGGCGTCTCCTGCAACGGCAGCGCGGACGAAGACAATGAAACACTCGCGCATACCTGCGGCAAGCCCTATTCCGGCGTGCAGCTGAAGGTGGTCGACATCGAAACCGGCGAAGACGTGGCAACGGGAGTGCGCGGTGAAGTGGTCATCAGGGGATTCTCGCTGTTCGAAGGTTATTACAAGTCTCCTGAAAAAACGGCTGAGGCCATTGACAAAGATGGCTGGCTCCACACCGGTGACATGGCCACCCTGGACGACGAAGGCCGGGTTTCCTACCAGGGCCGCAACAAAGATATGCTAAAAGTCGGGGGTGAAAACGTGGCGGCGGTGGAGATCGAGTCCTACATTCTCAATCATCCGGCGGCACAACTGGTCCAGGTAGTAGGCGTACCCGACGCAAAATTATTGGAGGTGGCGGCCGCGTTTATACAGCTCGAACCCGGCAAGACCTGTACCGAACAGGAAATCATCGACTTCTGCCGCGGTAAGATCGCATCATTCAAGATCCCCCGGCACGTTCGTTTTGTCGAGGAGTGGCCGATGTCGGCCACCAAGATACAGAAATTCAAGCTGCAGGAAATGTTGGCTCGTGAACTCGAGCAGATGGAGTCGTTCTGATGAACCTCATCAGATTGTTAATGTCCATTGGCCTGCTTGTGATTTGGCTAACCGCAACAGCTCAAGCGCCAACAGCGGTTGGCACTTACACCGAAGCGCAGGCTGCGAATGGCAAAAAGGACTATGACGAGTACTGTGCCGACTGTCACCACATGAGCCTCAAGGGTTCGGGTCACGGGCCGGAGTTGGCCGGCCCGAACTTCCTGAACCAATGGGGTACGCGATCAATCGCAAATTTCATCTCCTACAATCGCGAATTCATGCCGCCGGAAGCAGCCGGCTCTCTGAGTGAATCGACGGTAGTCAACATTGTCGCCCACATTTTGCGCGTCAACGGCAGTGTGGCGGGCGAAGAGTTGCTGGGTCCGGAATCCGGCCTGCTGATCGGCGCCGCCATCGGTAACGAGCAGTGGCTTGCGAGCCATGCTGAGGAAGGAGCGGATTCGGCGCCGGAGGAGAAATGGGAAAGTTGGGAAAAAGCCGCGACGATTGAGGACGTGGCAAAGGCAGCATCCGGCTTCATCAATAAGGAAGTTGCGGATTTCACTCCGGTGACTGACCAGATGCTGCAACATCCTCCGCCGGCCGACTGGCTCAGTTGGAGACGCACACTCGACGGGCAGGGTTACAGCCCGCTCGACCAGGTCAACCGCGACACCGTCAATGGCCTGAAACTCGCCTGGGTCCTGACCATGCGGGAAGGGAGTAACCAGGCGACACCGCTGGTCCATGACGGCACCATGTACCTGGTCAATCCGGAAAACGTCGTTCAGGCCATAAATGCAGCGACCGGCGAAGTGATCTGGGAATTCGCCTACTCCTTTCCGCCTGAATCCAAGACCCTGGCTGGTCCGACGCGCAATATCGCCATTTACCAGGACAAGCTGTTTATGTCTACCTACGATGCTGCCGTCGTGGCTCTGGATGCCCGTAGCGGAAAGCTCTTGTGGAGAGCTGTGAAGGCGGACTGGTCCAAGGGATTCACGCATACCAGCGGGCCGATTATGGCCGGCGGCGTTGTGGTCAGCGGCCTGAACGGCTGTGAACGGTTCAAGGAAGAAGGCTGTTTTGTTACCGGCCACGATCCGGATACCGGCGAGGAACTCTGGCGCACTTCGACCATTGCGCTCCCGGGTGATCCCAATGAATCCACCTGGGGTAGTGTTCCACCCAAACTTCGCGCGGGTGGCGACACCTGGATTCCGGGCAGTTATGACCCGGAACTGGACCTTTTCTACATCGGCACCGCGCAGGCGAAACCCTGGGTGGCCGCCAGTAGGGGGATGTCGGTGCTGGACGCGGCGCTGTACACCAATGCGACGCTGGCCCTGAACCCCCGTACCGGGAAAATCGTGTGGTATTTCCAGCATATAGCCGGAGAAACCATTGATATGGAAGTTGGATTTGAGCGTGTGCTGGTGGACATCGACGGGCAGCAGGCGATGGTCACCATCGGCAAGGACGGCATCCTGTGGAAACTGGACAGGAAGAGCGGCGCATTCCTCGAATTTACCGAAACAATGCCGCAGAACGTTTTTTAATCTCTGGATCACAAGACCGGCCGCGTGCGCTATCGGCAGGACATTATCGATGCGAAGATCGGTGACCCGATCAACGTCTGCCCCGGCATCTATGGTGGTCACAACTGGCAGGCCACTGCCTACAATCCTGAAAACAGCACCCTGATTATTCCTCTGCATCAACTGTGCGTGGAAATGGTTGGCCAGGAAGTGCAAATGGTCGAGGGTTACGGAGGATTTGGAGGGGCTTCGCGTGTGTATCCCATGCCTGGTATCAACGGTATGTTGGGTAGATTGACGGCCTGGGATCTGCGCACCATGAAAGAGCAGTGGAGTCACGAACAACGGGCCATATTCCTGACCTCAGTGTTGACCACGGCCGGTGGCCTGGCTTTTATCGGCGATGTCGATCGTTATTTGAAGGCATTCGACGTAAATACCGGGGAAGTGTTGTGGAAGACGCGGCTCGGATCTGCACTTCATGGCTTTCCGATCACCTACGCCGTTGATGGCGAGCAGTACATTGCCGTCCCGACCGGTATGGGTGTCATGAAACTGCTTACTGCCAAGCAGAGCCCGGAGATTTATCAGCCCTATGGCGGGAACGCGTTATACGTTTTCAAGCTGTCGGATTCTGCAGGTAAAAATCACTAAACCGCACATTTCACCGGTCAGCTATTGCTCATATTGCAGGTGGACTCTTGACAGCCCCTCTATCACTGCTTTGTTGAACCCATACGCCAAAAAGAACGATGGCGCCGCCCAGGATTAAGCTGAGAGATAGGGACTCACCGTACACCAGGATGGAAGACAAGCCCGCAAAGAACGGGATGAACAGGGTCCACGGCGCGACTTCAGACACGGGGTATCTGCGGTAGAGGTTGAACAATACGGCCTGGCCAAAGAGCGCGGAAAAAACCACCGCAAAAAAAAGCGCCAGCCAGTGATGGATCTGCAGCAGTTTCAGGTCGGGGTATAACGGCCCGGAAGCAGCTGCCATCAGGCCCAGGGGAACTAATGACAGAGCCGAAATCCAGGCCAGCATGCTCCATACACCCACCGATTTGGATTTGCCGATGATGACCGAGCCCGCCGAGTACAAAAGAACGGAAAGAACGGTCATCCCCAGCGCCGCCGCAGACAAGCTGGATTTCGTGGCGCCGGCAAGGTAGACAGCGCCCATGGTCGCGATCAGGATCCCCAGCCACTTCCTTGACGAGATTTGCTCATGAAAAAAAAGTAATGCCAGCATGGCCGGCTGATGGCCTGGTACAAAAAATAAAATGAACCGGTGCCGATCGCCAGGGCGGCAGCCACAAGTTGCCAGGGAATGCGTCTGAACGGCTTCCACCAGGGCAGCAGGATTGTCAGCGTCAGAACGGATCTTGCGAACGCCATCTGTTCGGGGGAGAACACTTCCAGAACTACCCGCATTGCCACGAAATTGAAGCCCCAAACCGCCACGGTACCAAGCATCAGGAGAATGTGGATTGGTTTCATCTCTCAGCAGGATCCGATTCAACGTTCGACATGCTGGCGCGGCACGGGATCAAATATTCGCCAAAACACGAAGTCAGGGCATTGACCGGAGGATCAAAAAAGCCGGCTGTTGCCGGCTTTTTCGATTTACCTGTTTACATCGAAATGGTACCTGGCCACGACACCAATCTCTCTGGGCGGGCCATGGTGGGTGAAGTTCCACAGAGTCGCAACTGCCTGGCCTGTCGACCGCCAGGTTTCGTTTGTCAGGTTTTTGCCGTAGAGCGTGAGGGCCCATGCCTGGCTCGGGCTTTGCCACTGGATGAAGGCATCCACAAGCGTGCGATCTTCGCCCTGGGTGTTGCCCTTCTGTATGATGATCGGCTCGCCCGATGAATCGGCGCCCTGGCCATTGGCAGGAAAGGGATCCGTTTCATATTCATCCTGATAATGCACGCTGGCGTTGTAGGTGATACTGCCGCCGGAACCGAGCTGCTGGAAGTAAGTCGCGGCCAGTCCCCAATTGAGTTCCGGTGAGAACGGCGGTTTCAGGGCCGAGAAGTCCATTGTTCTGGGCTCACCGGGGAGATACATAGGGCCAGGATCAACGCCTTCTGGACTGTAGTGATCATATTCATGGTCAAGGGTGCCGAGGTTGGCGTCGATGCGCAGATTTTCCGTCGGCAGCCAGTTCAATTCGA
>CAMYKC010000198.1 GCA_947258865.1 uncultured Lysobacterales bacterium | reverse complement strand
GTCAGATAAACGGAAAACACAGCCCAGATTCCTCAAAGAACGTGAACGCCTCAGTGTTTATCATCTCATTCTTTGGACTTGGATACCGCCAAACAATTCGGCGTCGGGGTATATAATGGTTGCAAGCATATCGGCCCGGAGCTGTGATGGCATTATTGATCTCGTATGTTCTCATTGCACTGGTTTTCTCATTTTTTTGTTCGATTGCCGAGGCTGTGCTACTCAGCGTGACAGCACCCTACGTGATGCTGCTGGAAAAAAAGGGAAATCCTTCGGGCGCGCTGTTGCGTCACCTAAAATCCGATATCAACAAACCCCTCGCAGCCATCCTGACGCTTAACACGATAGCGCACACGATAGGCGCCGCTGGCGCGGGCGCCCAGGTGGCGATCATTTTTGGCAGCGCCTACCTGGGGATTGCCTCGGCCATTCTCACTTTGCTAATCCTGTTCTTGTCCGAGATCATTCCGAAAACACTGGGCGCGTGCCACTGGCGGTCCTTGGCGCCGGCAACCGCATACGGCCTGAAGTTTCTCGTTATCCTGTTGTACCCGTTCGTCAAGCTGACGGAGAAAATGACGAAAGGCATTGCTGAAGGCGCGACACTCAACGGCTTCAGCCGCCAGGAATTCTCCGCAATGGCTGAACTCAGCGCGCAGGAAGGCCATCTGACCCAGAGGGAATCAGAAGTTCTTAAGAACCTGCTTTTATTGCGGAAAACCCGCGTGAAGGATGCCATGACGCCAAGAACGGTGGTCTTTTCGCTGCAGGAAAGCACTACGGTCGCAGATTTTTTCCGCCACCATGAGCAGGTAAGGTTTTCCCGGATACCGATTTACAGTGACGAACCCGACCACGTAGAGGGCTTCGTGTTGCGCAGCGACCTGTTGCTGGCCCAGGCAAACGACCGTTTCAGTGAAACCCTGAAATCGTTCAAAAGGGAGATTCCCATTCTCCCCAGTTCTTTAACGCTCGCCCAGGCACTCAATGAAGTGCTTAGCGTGCGCGCCCATATCGTGCAGGTCGTAGACGAGTTCGGCAGTCCGGCCGGGATTCTGACCCTGGAGGATATTGTCGAGGCCCTCTTGGGTCTGGAAATCGTCGACGAAGGGGATGAAACGATCAATACGCGGGAACAGGCCCGTCGCTTATGGAGGCGCCGCGCGCGGAATTTCTTGCTGGATTTTGGCAGGGGGAAAGAGCTGGATTGAAACATTCATGGCCATTCCCGACATCCCGAATGCACACGCACTGGCAGTTCTCCTGTTAACCGTTCTGGCCTTGTTCCTTTTCACACGGGAAAAGATTCCGCTGGAAAGCTCCAGCCTATTCATTCTCGTTGCGCTCATCGTGGGCTTCGAACTGGTGCCGTTCAAGGGAGTATTCGGAGAGGTGCGGCCGGCGGATTTCTTTTTTGGTTTTGGGCACCAAGCCCTCGTTGCCGTTTGCGCGCTTATGGTTGCCGGGCAGGCCCTGGTCCGCACCGGCGCCCTCGAGCCGGTGGCGCGCAGACTGGGCTGGTTCTGGAAGAAATCCCCGGTTTTCGCATTGTTGGCGACCCTGGTCGCCGGGGCGGTGTTGAGCGCGTTCATGAACAACACACCGATCGTCGTACTGATGCTCCCGATGCTGATCGGAGCAGCCGTGCGCAGCAAGACTCCCTCGTCCGGCATGCTTTTACCAATGGGGCTGGCGACACTGATCGGCGGTATGGGCACGACGATCGGAACGTCGACCAACCTGCTCGTCGTATCGGTTGCCGCGGATATGGGGATGCAGCGATTCCAGATGTTCGACTTCCTGTTGCCGGTGGTTATTGCCGGTGGCGTCGGACTGCTTTACCTGTGGCTGATCGCCCCGCGCTTGATCCCCGAGCGCCACCCGCCAATGTCCGATGTTTCGTACCGGGCCTATGAAGCCCAGCTGACCATTCCAAGAAACAGTCGTCACGTGGGCCGCAAGCTGTCAAAGCTTATCCGCAAAGTGGGGCCGGAACTCCACATAAAACGAATCTTGCGTGGCCGGAACCTGTATATCACCCCTCTCCCAGATGTGCGAATCCGTGCCGGCGACAAACTGTTGGTGACTGACACCATTTCCCAGTTGCGGGAGTTTCAGGCGCTGCTCGGCGTTAAACTGAATACGGAGACGGACCTGGCGCCAAGGGGGCGGGATGATTTACAACTGGCGGAAGTTGCCGTCACGCTCGGTTCGCGCCTGCACGGCATGAAACTGGGCGACGTGCCCTTGCTGGAGCAATACGGGTTTCAAATTATTGCCCTGCATAACGCCAGTGGCGTGCTGCAATACAAAACACCCGGTATGCATGAACATAGCCTGCAGCCAAGCGACGTTTTGCTGGTACAGGGCAGCGCCGCTGACATCAGGCGCGTCAAGATCAGCGGAGAAATGCTGGTTCTGGACAGCACAACGGACCTCCCGCGCACGCGAAAGGCGCCGCTTGCCCTGTTTATCATGATGCTGGTTGTTGCTTTTCCGGCATTCGGGATACTGCCGATCGAAGCCAGTTCGCTTCTGGGTGTGGCTGCAATGATCGGAACCCGCTGCCTCGAGTGGCGCGATGCCACCAACGCGCTGAGCGCACAGGTCATCTTGATCATCGTCGCCTCGCTGGCCCTGGGCTCCGCGTTGATGACAACCGGCGGCGCCGACTGGCTGGCACTGGTTTTTCTTTCGATCACCTTCGACGCGCCCGCATGGTTGTTACTGTCCGGCCTAATGTTGATGATGGCGATCATGACCAACGTCGTTTCGAACAATGCCGCTGCCGTGATCGGGACTCCGATCGCGATCAGCATCGCGATGGAACTGGGCCTGCCGCTGGAGCCCTTCGTTCTGGCCGTCATGTTCGGCGCCAACCTGAGTTTCGTCACGCCGATGGCCTACAAAACCAACCTGTTGGTAATGAATGCCGGCGGCTACAAATTCAGCGACTTCGTTAGAGTTGGCACACCGCTGACCCTATTGATGTGGGCCTCTCTGTCCATCATCCTATCCTTTGCGTACGGCCTGTATTAACCGTCAACGATAGTCGGACAAGTGAAGAGGTTTGAATAATAGAGACTCTTGTCATGGTGTGCTAATTTCAGTTCTTGGCCGATTCCAGAGATACGTCCCAGTGAGTGGCGAAGTTCGCCTTTAGGTCGTCAGCGGTCGTCAATAGGCTGGGTGAAGCCTATTCTGTTATTAAGCGTATAGCAGCCTCCCCTGAATATGATCCGCAGGGGAGTTTAGTTCTTGGTTCGGCCAGACGCGGCCATCAACCTTTCCAGATTTTCATATTGGATGTATATCAAGTAATTCCCGAGAGACAACGTGGTAATGTACCAATTAGCAGATTGACGGTTGAGTTTCGCCGCAAACCCAAAATACGGAGACCAAATCTATGCCTTATGTGGACGGGTACGTGCTTTCTGTTCCGAGGAAGAACAAGTCAGATTATATTCGGCTTGCTGAGGAATCAGCGGCTGTGTTCAAAGACCATGGTGCATTATCTGTTGTCGAAAATTGGGCAGACGATGTGCCTGATGGTGAACTAACCTCTCTTCCGATGGCTGTTAAATGTGAGGAAGGGGAGGATGTCGTTTTTTCATGGATTGTGTGGCCATCGCGAGAAGTTCGGGATGTAGGCAATAAGGCCGCAATGGAGGATTCTCGATTGCAGGATTGGGACCTGAGTAAAATGCCATTTGATGGTAAGAGAATGATATTCGGCGGATTTAAAACCATTGTTGAGTATTAGCTTTCCAGTTCTTTTAAACCGGTCACATAACAAATCATTCAAGGCGGACGCCGTATACGGCGCCGCTTAACTAAAACGTTAGGTTCTAATGGGCAGCCCAAACTACGAAGACTGTACTCTTTCAGAACTTCTGGATGTAGAACGTCATATCGATAAAGTGGCCACTTAATTTCTACACAGCGTACTTGGCGGCATTTTCAGAGGTTTCTTATGAAGAGTTACTGATGGAGCTAGCTACTTCACCCGTATTTCACGTGGCTAACTTTGTTTGGTTCGGTTGGGTCATACTTGAATTAATAACAATGCTGTTTAATAAGAAGCGAAGAGCCGTCCATGATTTCATTGCTGGGTCTGTTGTGGTCAAGAAACTTAACAAGCCTTTGAACACAGACGCCAGCGATGCTGGCGTCGGTTAATTCAAACGTTGGACACCCTCTATCAATGGTAGCGTAGCTGCCTGCAATTGTTCTGCTTGAGTTCGGCTTTGGGTTGCGGTTTCAACCGGTCGATGCAACACCTAGTCTCTAAGAGTAGAGAGGAGGATGGGTTCTGCTATTAAGCGATCAGCGGAACCTATTCAGCATCCAATTTCACAGGCGATTTGTTCTCAGTTCGGCCAGGTGGTGCGGAAGTTAGATGGAAAAGGCCGCCCTGTTTAGCGAGCGGTTAGAGGCGGTTATAGTCGACCGCCTCAGTATTACTAACCCAAATTTCTAGAGAGCATGGAAATCCGATGGGACGGACTGTATTTCACCTTTATCGATCTGCTCTAAATACTGTTTGACCGAGTTATGAAAGGCAAAATCCTTACGCAGAGCCTTGTTCATTCGATCCCACTTACCCAATATCGTTT
>CAMYKC010000197.1 GCA_947258865.1 uncultured Lysobacterales bacterium | reverse complement strand
CGCGTCGGCCTCGACGAGTTCGACATTGCAGCTGTCCAGTTTCTGCAGGCTTTCACGGATGGCGCGCGCTGCCCGGCGATCTTTTTCGACCAGGATCACTTCGTCTGCCCCGCGGGAAGCGGCTTCCAGACCCAGAGCACCGGTGCCCGCGTACAGGTCGGCGCAACGTGTTCCTCCAATATGAGGCTGAAGCCAGTTGAACAAGGTTTCACGGCAGCGGTCGCCGGAAGGTCTCAGCCCGGGAAGATCGGGTATCGCCAGGCGCCGGCCTCGCCACTTGCCGCTGATGATGCGAACCGATCCGGGTTTCTTCTTCATAAGCAGTGCATCATGTATAAGCTATCCTTGAACATGCAGTGTTAAACCCCAAAACTAGCATATCGCCTTTGCACCGATTCAGGACTGCCATAGCATGCTGCGCATCTTCCGCAAAAACAAGAACAAGCCCGGTGCGGTGCAGGATGTTCAGCTGCGTCCGGCAGAGCAGTCCGGCCTCGATCCCCTGGAACAACGCCTCGAAGACACGCGCCGTCAACTGGGAAAACGGCTGGGCGCCCTGCTTACCGGCCGCAGTTCCATCGACGAGGATTTGCTGGATGAAATCGAAACCACGCTGATCACTTCCGACATCGGTGTGCAGGCGGCGCTGGAAATCGTTGAAAACCTGCGCGCCGGCATCTCGAACAGGGTCATCACGGAACCGAAACAGGTGCTGCCTGCCGTGCAGGCGGAGCTGTTCGAACTGATCGAGCCCTGCGAGCAATTCCTGGCCGTGGATGAAGGTAAAAAGCCATTCGTCATCTTCATGGTCGGCGTGAATGGCGCAGGCAAGACCACGACTATCGGTAAACTGGCCCAACGGTTCAAGGAAGACGGGCTCAGCGTGATGCTGGCCGCCGGCGACACCTTCCGGGCCGCAGCCGTGGAGCAACTGAAATCCTGGGGCGAGCGGAACGATATACCGGTGGTTGCGCAGAACACCGGGGCGGATTCCGCTGCGGTGATCTTCGATGCCCTGCAGTCCGCAAAAGCGCGGAATATCGATGTGCTGATCGCGGACACGGCCGGGCGCCTGCACACCCAGCACAACCTGATGGAAGAGCTGAAGAAAATCAACCGGGTGATGGGCAGGATTGATCCCGAAGCGCCGCATGAGACCATGCTGGTGGTTGACGCCGGCACCGGCCAGAACGCGGTCAACCAGGCCCGGGAATTCAACCAGGCCGTGGGCCTGACCGGCATTACCATTACCAAGCTGGACGGCACCGCGCGGGGTGGTGTGCTGTTTGGTATTGCGCACGAACTGGGCATTCCGATCCGCTTTATCGGGGTCGGGGAAGCCGCAAAGGACCTTCGACCCTTCGACGCGGGTTCCTTTGTCAACGCAATCCTGCCGATCGACTAGGCAGTGGTTAAGACGCGACTGCCACCATTTTCTGATCGGCTGCTCGATTGGTGGGAAGAACACGGCCGCAAGGACCTGCCGTGGCAGCATCCACGCACGCCGTACCGGGTGTGGATTTCGGAAGTCATGCTGCAACAGACCCAGGTCGCGACCGTGATCCCCTACTTCGAGCGCTGGACGCAGACTTTTCCGAATATCGAAGCGCTGGCAAAAGCCCCGCTCGACGATGTGCTGTCGCTCTGGTCTGGTCTCGGTTATTACGCCAGGGCGCGCAATTTACACAAAACAGCCGTGTTGTGCGTGGAACAGCATGGCGGCGAGCTGCCAGCAGGAGCGGGAGCCTTGAGCACCCTGCCCGGCATCGGCCTCAGCACGGCTAACGCCATCGTCTCGCAGTCGACAGATCACCCGGCCGCTGTTCTGGACGGCAATGTGCGGCGAACACTGGCCCGGCATGCCGCAATCAATGGCTGGACCGGACAATCAGCGGTGCAAAAGCGATTGTGGGATGAGGCCGAGTCACGCCTGCCCAAGAAACGCGGAGCCGACTACACACAAGCCATCATGGACCTCGGCGCAACCGTTTGCACACGATCAAATCCCACCTGCGGGCCGTGCCCCGTCAGCGCGGATTGCCAGGCGCTCCTACTAGATAAAGTCGATAAACTGCCCTCGAAAAAGCCGGCGACGAAAGTCAGCGACAAAACCGTGTTCATGCTGATCCTCAGGGATGGGCAGGGACGCGTACTGCTGGAAAGACGCCCACCCGCCGGAATATGGGGAGGATTGTGGTGCCTGCCGGAGAGCGGCAGTATTGACTCCCTTGAGAGTAGCCTGGGATTTACGCTCGGGCATTCGACCGCCCTGCCCGCTGTCGACCACCGGCTCAGTCATATTCGAATGACCATTAACCCAATACTGGCTACTGTAGCAAACGCACGGCAGGTAAAATGCAGTGGACAACGCGATTGGATTGGCCACAGCCAACTGCAGGACCTGGGCTTACCCAAGCCGGTCGCGGTCCTCCTCAGCAGCCTGAACAACGGAGAATTTGAATGACCCGAAAAGTACACTGCCTGGCCCTGGGCGAAGAACTGGACGCACTGGCCTTCCAGCCCTACCCGGGCGAACTGGGTAAACGGATCTTCGAAAACATATCCCAGCAGGCCTGGCAAAAGTGGCTGTCCCACCAGACCATGCTCATCAACGAGCATCGCCTGTCACCCATCAACCCGGAACACCGAAAGTTTCTCGAAGGGGAAATGGAAAAGTACTTTTTCGGTGAAGGCTCCGAGAAACCTGAAGGTTACGTCGCGCCCGAAGACCAGGGAGACTAGCTCATGAGACCCTTCGAGTGGCTGCCATCGCTCATCGCTGCGATTTCAGCCTTTGGGCTTGGCGGCCTTTGGTATTCTTCGGCTCTGTTCGGAAAAACCTGGCAGAGGGAAACCGGGCTCAGCGACGAGAAGCTCCGGGCCGCGAACAAGTTAAGGATTTTCGGCCTTTCGTTCATCCTCTGCCTGATCGCCGCTGTCGCGTTCTCGATGGTAATCGGCCCAGACGCCAGCTTTTTCATGGCCTTTCATTCCGGGATCGGGATCGGTCTGGCCTGGGTGGCTACATCTCTTGGGGTGAACTATCTGTTCGAACTCAAGAGCTTCAAACTGTGGACGATCAACGCGGGTTACCACACCTTGCAATTCACCCTCTACGGGCTGATTTTTGGGCTCATGTAAGAAGTTTTGCTTTCCTACTCCCTCAGTATTGGGATCAGAGTAACGTGCCAACGATGGCCTGTCGCAGACAAGTCGGCTCAATTCGCAGTCGCATTACACCATTGTCACGCACCCGGCTTGGACTCACATTCCAGCTGGAGTAATCTTGGAAATCATGTTCATCTCTTCTAGAGAACGGGATTGCAACGCGCAATTCACGATTGAAGATTTCGAGCCCGCCTGCGTGTCGCTACACCGGCAAGGAGGACTCGAAGAACGCGCCAGGCGGGCACGGGAGGAACTCGCGGATTGTTGCGCCTGCCCGCGTAACTGCCACATCAATCGCCTCGATGACGAGCGGCTGATTTGCCGGACAGGGCGGCACGCCATTGTTTCCAGCGCTTTTGCGCATTTTGGCGAGGAAGACTGCCTGCGCGGCCAGCATGGTTCCGGAACCCTGTTTTTCAGCGGCTGTAACCTGCGTTGTGTTTTTTGCCAGAACTGGGATATCTCGCAGCAGGAAAGTGGTAAAGAGTGCACGGCCCGGGAAATCGCCGACCTGATGCTGGAGTTACAGGCAAGGGGTTGCCACAACATTAACCTGGTTACCCCTGAGCATGTCGCACCGCAAGTGATTGAAGCGCTCGCCGTCGCCGTACAGGCAGGGTTGCGCTTGCCGATTGTGTACAACACGAGCGCCTATGATGCACTCAGCTCTTTGCGGCTACTGGACGGGTTGATCGATGTTTACATGCCGGACTTCAAATTCTGGTCGCGGGAGAGCGCGCGCCGTCTGTGCAAAGCCAAGGACTACCCGGAACGTGCACGCGAGGCGATTCTGGAGATGCATCGGCAGGTCGGAGATCTGTGTTTCAACCGCGAAGGGCTTGCCAGGAAGGGCCTGCTGGTTCGCTACCTCGTAATGCCGGGACAGGCCACCGAAGCTGCCGCCATTTTTCGCTGGCTGGCTGACAGGGTATCGAAAGACACCCACATCAACATCATGGGACAGTACCGGCCGGCATACCAGGTGCCGGGCCCGGGCACCAAAGGCAGGCCTGATAAATACCAAGACATCTCACGCCGGTCTTATCGGACGGAGCTCGAAAACGCCTATGACGCGGCGCGCGAGGCAGGATTATGGCGTTTCGACGAGAGGCAGCCAGCCGGCTGATCAAAGGGCACCGCCTGAACAGCATAGATAATAAGCGGCCCGGGTTGACTTGAAGCGCGCGGGACGGTTTAATACCGCGCCTCAGCCGAGACCTTGCCCAGGTAGCTCAGTCGGTAGAGCAGCGGATTGAAAATCCGCGTGTCGGTGGTTCGATTCCGCCCCTGGGCACCATTTTTTGCACTTCAATTCTCAACCATTACCCTCGTTCCTGCAGGAAGAGTGTATTCTGCCCCTTCTGTTACTGCTTTGACTCTGGCACTTGAGTCTGACCCCATAAATTTTGGCACTTGAGTCTGATCCCATAAATTGGCGCAAGACTTTGATGAAATCAGAAA
>CAMYKC010000196.1 GCA_947258865.1 uncultured Lysobacterales bacterium | reverse complement strand
AAAGGCAGCGTCCCCGGTAATGTAATTTTTCGTCTGGGTGGCCACGTCGTTTCCAAAAAGATGCGGCCCCTTACTGATGGTGCATCTCGAAAAGCAACCCATGCACAATGCCGCCTCATCGGGCGACACCCGTCACAGATATACTTTCGAATCAACCTCCCCTACTCATAATTATAGTCTTTTTGATCAAAAACACATGCAGATGCATCAGGCGCAGTAATGCTAATACGCTGGTGTTCAAGTCTTACAGGGCCCACCATTCCAGACATCGTAAGTCGATGAAGCCGCGGTTTGCGACGACGACTTTCTGCTCCTTGACCCAGGCGCCCTTGACGCCGTGCACGGAATCGGTCGCTTTATGAATACCCATTCGGATGGCGTCTTCAAAGCTCTGTGCGGATTCCGCCGAAACCTCAATGACTTTAGCAACAGCCATGAGAACTCCTCCCGTCTGTGGCCTCTTTCGAGGCCGGCTAGCCGCCTGGCCCGTTGCCGTTGGCGGGCCCTGCCGGACCGGGTCCTTCCCCATACACTTAGTTAGAGGGTCGGTTCCTCCGATGATTCAATCAAGCTGTCAAAGCGACGATCTTGCCAGGGTGGTGCCGGCTTCGAAATCGAGCACGGGGCACTCCGGGACTGCAATCAGCGGATCCCGCGGCTCCAATAACCGTGCGATACGCGGACTGATTTGCCCATCACAACCAAATAAAAAAACCCCGCCGGATGGCGGGGCTTTTTTGGACAGAATTTCGATTGAAATCTAGCCTTCGCCCTGGACGTTGGTAGCTTGCGGTCCTTTCGGCCCGTCTTCAACGTCAAAAGTGACCGACTGCCCTTCTGTAAGGGTTCTGAAACCGTCACCCTGGATTGCTGAAAAATGAACAAAGACATCTTTGCCGCCATCTGAAGGAGAGATGAAGCCAAAGCCCTTTGATTCGTTAAACCACTTTACGGTACCTGTAGTCATTCTGAATTACCTATTGAAAATTGAAGAACACGACCAATCGCAGATCACATTAAAATCACAAGCCAGGAGATACCATAAGAGAAACTTCTGAGACGACCTTAAAGAGTTGCAACCAATCTGTTACTCGCACCAAGCGGGAAATGCATTTACATTCCGGTCCCACTACCCGGAAACTTAAGGGTATCCGTCAACAGCCAGAAAAACAAGCTAAAAACCATTACAGTGTCGTAATATTTTCCACACGGACCGGCTCGTCGCATGGCCTACAGAATCAATTCCTGATCGTGCACCATGGACAAAGTGACATGAAAAGAACATCACGCACAACGCATTCGGTCATCGCCGCACTGCTATTGACAGCTATCATGACGTACATGATCGCACCTGCAGTTTCCTGGGCCGAAACGGGAGGGACGACGGTCTTTTTAGTGCGGCATGCCGAAAGGCATGCCGAAAAGGCGGCTACCAGCAGCGATCCACCCCTTTCCACGGCCGGACAAGAACGGGCCAGGGAATTGGCCCACATGCTGCGTGATGCCGGTATCAGTCACATATACAGCACGGACTACACCCGGACGCGGGATACCGTGGTCCCGATTGCAGATCTGCTCGAACTCGAGATACAGGTTTACGACCCCTATGCGCTGGAGGCTTTCGCCGAAGTATTGAAGCGGCGAGGCGGAAAGCACCTGGTCGTCGGGCACAGCAATACCACGCCAACGCTGGTTGAATTACTGGGGGGAGAACCCGGAACAGAAATCGACGAACCGGGAGAATACGACCGGTTTTACATTGTCAGCATCGCCGATGACGGCGCGGTGAACACCACCCTGCTGCGCTACGGCCAACCCTTTCTCAAGTAATCGTTCAGGATTTCGAACCTTCATCATGCCTGACAGCCTTATCGGACCCGACCAGGATTTCGCGCTTTGGGCCGTGTTGCTCGGATTGGCTGCATTTGGTTTCTGGTGCGAGCGCTATCCCTGGGGAAGAAAATATTCCGGGGTCATGATCATGATGACGCTGGGCATCATCCTGTCCAATCTCAAGGTCATCCCTACCGCCTCGCCCGTCTACGAATTGGTATGGGAATACCTGGTGCCGCTTGCCATCGCCCTCCTGTTACTCCAGGCGAATCTGCGCCGCATTCTTCGTGAGTCCGGACCCGTGTTGATCGGATTTCTGATTGGCAGCGCCACGGTTGTTGCCGGAACATTCGCCGCTGTGTCCTTACTCGACCTGGGAGACGCTGAAGCCGAACTGGCCGGCGTTTTTTCCGCCACCTACATCGGAGGTTCACTCAATTTTGCCGCCGTGGCAGAGGTCACCGGCTTCCGGGACAGCAGCATATTGACGGCGAGCGTGGCCGCGGACAACATCGCCACGAACCTTCATTTCCTTTTCATCATCATGTTGCCGGGCATTACATGGCTGGCAAAGCACTTTCCACCAACCCGCTCTGAAAGCGCAAGCTCAGCTTCCGGTGGAATAGTCGATCGCATCCACCACATCAGGGACCTCGGGTTGCCCGGGCTTCTCACGGCGCTGGCGGTCGCTTTTTTGCTGACCGCAGCGGGAAACCTGCTGGCGGAAAGCGCGGGCTATCCGCAATACGCGATCCTGGTCATCACCCTGCTGTCGATTGCGGTAGGAACATTTTTCCCCGGGCAGGTTGCGCGTATGTCCGGGCATTTCGAAGCGGGCAATGTACTGATCTTCATTTTCCTGGCATCCATTGCCGCAACGGCGGACATCTGGCAATTGATCGGGCTGGCGCCCATCCTCTTCGTATTTGCCACCATCATCATCCTGGTGCACCTGGTCGTTCTTTTTGCATTGGGCCTGGTTTTTCGATTCGAATTGGGGGAACTGATCATGGCTTCTGCGGTGTGCATCGGTGGTTCGGCCAGCGCGCCCGCGATTGCCTCTGCAAAGGGTTGGCGCGACTTGCTGATACCAGGAATCCTGGCCGGGTCCCTGGGAAATGCGATCGGCAGCTTCATCGGGGTGAGTATCGCCGAATGGCTGGGCTGAATTCAGCCGACTTCAATCCCTGAAGAATCGGGCGTTTTGTTCTGCGGCGGCCTCGAGGATATCGCCCCGGAAAACGGGCTTTTTCACCAGTCGGTACTCCCAGTCGCGGACTTCGTACAGGCCATTTGGAAACGTGATCGTGACCTGGTCCGGCTCGAGTACGGCGTAATTGTAATAGCTGCCGGCGATCATCCAGTCCCACTCCTTTTTTCCGAACAGGTTGTTACCGGTGCTGTAATCTCCGGGGGGATTACTGCATCCCAGCAAGTCCTGTACGAGGGTCGGAACAATGTCGTAGTGCGAAGTCCTGTGGTGATATATCACACCTCTGTCCCGGCCGGGCCAGGAAAAGACCATCGGTGTAACCAACTGGTGGCGAGTGTATCCGGAACCGTGTTTCTCCAGTTTTACACTGCTCTCACCGAACTCTTCACCGTGGTCGGCAGTGATCAGCACGACGGTATTGTCCAGCAGGCCACGCTGCTCCAGGTCGTCGAAAACCGAGCCGACCAGCTCGTCATCGAAATGAACGGCCGTTTTGTATTTCGCGAATTCCTTCGCTTGTTCGCCATTTCCATCGGGCGCGAACTGCACCGGGTAGTCTGGTGGGAAATTTCTTCCCATGGTGGCATCGTAAAACAGGAAACCGAAAAACGGCTGGTCCGGATCACGCTTGTCGAGCCACTCGAACCATTCCCGGGTCATCTTGCGGTCCCGTTTCCAGGCCGGGTCGGACTCCGGCTCCGTCACGATGCGCAGATCAGGAACCTTGGCAAACGCAGTGCGGTCGAGCACAACCGGCCGGTACATCGTGGCACTGCTGAAAAGGCCCAGTTGATAGCCCCGGGCCTGTAACTCATCGATCAGTACAGCGGGCTTCTGGAGGGAAGAAAAACTGCTCCAGTAGCCAGGCGGCAGGCCATAGAACAAGCTGAACATACCCATGCGGGATGAGTTTCCGCCACTGAAATGGTTGCGAAAATTCATACCACGCTGTTGAGCGAATCGGCTGATATTCGGGGCCAGATCAGGCGTGAGTATACTGCCGCGCATTGAATCGGCCACGATGAAAAGCAGATTCAGCCCCGTCCCTTCATCACAGTCAAGCGGGTTGAGCGGGTAATTGAGCAGCCTGTCGGATGAGGAATCCCGGCTTTGAGACATTCTCCGTGCGAGTTCCCGCTCCCGGCTTGCCCTGACATCGACCAAGCCGCTTTTTTTCATCAGGGATTTCGCGGTTACCCCTTTGTAAACGGGCAATTGCTGGCCGAGGCTGGTCACCGGAACGTAATAACTGGCGTCCGCCCAGGCATGGATGCCCTGAGAGACGATGATCATCAATCCGGATATCACACCGAACAACAACCCGGGGCGGCTCTTCGGCGCCAGGACAAAATTCCAGACGCCCCTGGCCAGCACCGACTCAAAGAACAGCCCGATCAGGAAAATGACGGCCGCGAATACCCAACTCTGCCAGCCCAGAATCTTCATGGTCAGGGCGTTGAGGTGAAAGCGGCTTTCCGACCAAAGCAGGCTGTCCAGCATCATGAAGGCAATCATGAAGGCAAATATGCACACCCCCAGGATGGTCAGGGCGCGGCGCCGGGGATACAGAATGATCAGGGGTGTCGCAAGCAGGAACAGGGGAACCGTCGTCAACAAAACATGATGGCCCACGTAAACCGACACCAGGTAAGTCACCGAAAGAGGCGTCCCGGCGGGTAAGCCGCCGCCAAAATAACGCAGGCTGACCAGGCCGAATACGACTGAATTGGCCAGCGCAAACCAGCCTGCCCAGCGAAAGAGTAACTTACGCGTCATTCAGAACCGTTTAAAATTGATTAATTGGACTGATGTTAGACCTTATGAAAGACAGGAATCAACCACGCATTTTCGCCTACCCGCGCTTATCGAAGACCGATCTTCTGTTTATCCGCATCGGTGGCAACGGCCTGGGCAACCTGATGCTGACCTGGGCGCGCTGCCTGGCTGAGTCAGACCGCAGGGGCTGGCGGATGATCTGGCCGACATGGCAGTCCTTCAAGCCGAAGAACTGGCGCGTCAATCCCTACGATCACCGCACATACTCGGATGTTTTCCGGGCCAATGGGCGTTACATCACCGGGCTGAAGAAGCCGTTTTACCTGGCCAGATACAAATGGATTGGCGAGAACGAGGCGAGAACCATTGAAGTACCCTCCGGTTCGGTCGTTGAATTCCGCGGCATGGAAGATTTCTTCGCGCCGTTCCGTGATGCCCACGAACTGGTGTACTCCGAGCTTAAGCGTATCGCACGGCAGAGGCACTTGAGAGCTTTTTCCGAGAAGGATCCGGCGCCCATCGGCATCCATGTCCGCCGTGGCGATTTTATCGAGCGTGAAAATTACGAAGACATGGTTGCCTCTCACAACAGCGTCCTGCCAATGACCTGGTACATCGATGCATTACAAGCGGTTCGAAAGAAAGCAGGCAGCGATGTACCTGCCTTCGTTTTTTCGGACGGCACGGAAGAAGAACTGGCTCCGCTTGTTTCCATGCCCGGGGTAACTCGAGCGGATTACGGCTCGGGGCTGGGTGACATGTTTGGACTTTCACGCAGCCGCCTGCTGATCGCATCGGGTTCCACATTCAGCATGTGGGGTAGCTACCTGGGCCAGGCGCCCACCATCTGGCACCCGAAAAAGTTGCTGCAGCATTTGCTGATTGATCACCCGGAGCACGAAATCGAATGGACGCAGGGGGACCCGATGCCTGACTGGGTTGCTGGCATTACAGGGGATAGTGCTTACCCATAGCCCGCATCACATCCTGGCGGCTGATTATCCCCACCAACCGGCCGTTGTCCACGACCGGGTAACGATGAAAACGGCCCTTTATGAACTTCTCGGCCAGGTCCAGAATGCTGTCCTCCGGACTGACATATTCAGGATCAGGGCTCATGCGCTCCTTCACCAGACCTGCCGGCGTTCCATGATAATAGGCCTGGGTTGCCATCCGCATGCAATCACGCTCCGTCAATATCCCAACCAGCCGGCCATGTTTATCCAGCACCGGCGCG
>CAMYKC010000195.1 GCA_947258865.1 uncultured Lysobacterales bacterium | reverse complement strand
CCGCACCAGCAGCAGTGTCCCCAGGGGTTGCAGCATATTGGTGACATAGGACATGGCGGCATTTTGTATGGCGTTTTGCATGACCGTGCGGATGATATCAGTACTGTCGAAGCTCGGATCGGACAGGCTGCCAGTCACCGGCAGCTCCAGTGCAATGCGGTCTTGACTGTCACGCAGCAGATCCAACGCCACATCCAGTGGCATCGCCATGCCCTGACCCAGAATCTTTTTGCCCTGAGCCGCTTTCCCGGAAAGCGCCAAGCGCTCTATCAACACAGCGTTTTGCAAATCCAGCACTTCACCCATAATTGACAGGGTGGACTCCGAGCTGAAACGACCCGTTTCAACGTTGTAGCCAGGGGCATAGGCTGAAAACCGGGGCAGCTCCAGGCCGGACAGGGTCGCCATCAGGTTCACCGCGGGCACCTCGGCGAAGGCATTAACAGTGCCTTCCAGGTTGAGTTGCATATTGTCGTTACCGGTAGTCAGCCGAGTTACCGACAGATCTTTAAAATCAAGCAGGTTCTGCGCTGTAATTTGCAGCGTACTAATGGCAAGGGCCAGCGGCGCTGCTTTTTGGGCTGTCGCTGCTGATGCCGCAACCGGCGGGGTAACCGCTTCCTCAACAGATGCGGCATCCGGCGTAGGCTCGGCGTCACTGGCATAGACCGCCAGCAGCGCCGAGAGGCGTTCAATGTCTCCGTTGGCATCACGCACGATGGTGATGGCGGGATCATTGAGCACCACGGAATCGATGCTGACACCGTCTGCCATACTCAATCCGGCCTGTGTCAGCGTCAGCTTGTCCAGGTTAAGGACATCCGCAGTTGTGCTCTCCGCCGCATTCCCGGCCAGCAGGTGTAGCCCCTGCAATTGCACCTGCGTTAACGATGCCTGTTCAATAGAACTGAGGCGAATGTCGCTGACACTAAAATTCTCAAGCCTGGCCAGGTCAAACGGCAAGCGGCTGTGCACCAGCGTTAATCCCTGCCCGCTGAGGGCCGACGTTAAAGCCACGGCGGGGGCGACATCAGGATTGTCTGCAGGCGTAAATTCGAGATTGGCAGTCAGGTCTATGCTTTCAATGCTGGCATTAAGCTCAAGGGCTTCCAGTGCCGCCCCGGTATTTTCTGTTTTCAGAGACCCGGTGACCTGTAAGGTGGAGGCTTCGCCCGTAGCCGCCCCCGTCAAGCTCACCTCACCTTGCCAGTCCAGCAACCGGTTACTGGCAGACACGGTATCAAGCGTCACTTCAGTACCCGTCACTTGCATGGCGCCATCGGCAACCAGCACGGGTGCGTTTTTACTCGCGGGTAACCGGACCTCAACCTGGCCCTGCCAATCGACTTGCTGATTGCTGAAGACCATCGCATCGCGGGTAAAGCCAATGCCGGCCAGCGCCAGCGGGCCGCTTACTGTTATTGCCAGAACACCCTGCGCATCCAGTGAGGCAGTTACCATCAGGTCCAGGCTAACGGCGCCGCGGGCATTTTCCAGGCCGGCCAGATTCTGCAAGGCCTGCGCGTAATTATCGAGCGCCAGCTCACTGACATTAAAGGCGCCAGATAACTTTCTTTCCTGCGCCCAGGGCGCAACGTCACTGTTGAGCAGGATGGGCGCGCCATTAATGGCCATATCTACGACAAGAGCCGTGCTGCGCTCGGCAATCCAGGAGGAATGGCTGCCAATAGTGATTTCGTTGATCTCGATGTCGGTATCAAACAGGCTATCCCGATAGGAAATGGACACATTGGCAATTTCAATGGCGTCGGAACCGATGCCCCAGTTAAAACCTGACTCATCAGTGACCTCTGTTAGTCCTGTTTCTTTGCCCGCGGGACTCAGGCGGATGCCGCCGACCTGCCAGTTGCCCTGTGTGTCAGTGGCAATATCGATTTGCGTATCCGTCAGGCGCAGTGCATCGACCAAGATGTGCTTGCGCGCCAGCCGCCACCAGCGCATATCCAACTCGGCCAGGCCAATCCTGAGCCGCTGCTGCGCGTTGCCATCAGCCTCAAGTCCAACCAGGCGAATGGTGCCGGTAAACAGGTTGATATCCACATCTTCAATGCTCGCCGCGCTTGCGCCGTTGTTTTGCAGCCAGGAGGTTGCCACGCGGGCAGTGACGATCGGCAAGGCAATCAGAACCACTACCAATACTGTTGCAATACTGCTCGCCCAGATTGTGCGTCTGCGCCATGTGCGTTTGGTGCGGAAGTTGTTCATTAAGCGGGTGGCCAAGGAGTCTTTAGCGGCCTCTTTGTTAAGTTCTGGGGTCATGCTTTTCCATTATGCTAACGCTGAGGGTCGGCTCAGGGTGCCGGGAATATCAATACCGAAACCCACATCGCTGCTGAAGGTCAGGCCAGCTACGTTCAGTGCATGCCGACGTGCTTTTTTCATGGCATTGCTGGTCGCAATCAGGCCAGCCTTATTGGTAAAGACATTGATCCAGAAACACACTTCATACTCAATTTGGTAGCGGGGGCGCGACTGCCCTCGCCCGTTGACCGGCAACATTCTGTTGCCGGCCCTTCGGGCGAACTGTGTCGCGTCAGGCTATATCGAAACGATCCGCGTTCATAACCTTGGTCCATACTGCCACGAAGTCGCGCGCGAACTTCTCTTTGTTGTCGTCCTGCGCATAGACCTCAGCGTATGACCGCAAGACCGAGTTCGAGCCGAACTCGAGATCAAGCCTGGTCGCCGTCCACTTGACCTTATCCGTCTTGCGATCCCGCATTTCGTACAAGCCATTGCTGCTCGGCTTGCAGACGTTGTGCATATCGGTCAGGTTCACGAAGAAGTCGTTGGTCAGGGCGCCTTCGCGATCGGTGAACACACCGTGCTTCGTGCCACCATGATTGGTGCCGAGCACACGCATGCCACCGACAAGCACAACCATCTCAGGGGCGGTCAGGCCCATGAGCTGCGTTCGGTCGAGCATGAGCTCTTCCGGCTTCACCGCGTAGTCCTGCTTGAGCCAATTGCGATAGCCGTCATGAATGGGCTCCAGCGGTTCAAACGAGTCAATATCCGTCATTTCCTGGGTCGCGTCGCCACGCCCCGGAGAAAACGAAACCGTGATGTCGAAGCCTGCCGCCTTGGCCGCCTGCTCAACGCCGACGTTACCTGCCAGCACGATGACATCCGCCACGCTTGCCCCGGTATCAGCCGCAATTTTTTCGAGCATTTTGAGAACTTTTTTCAGGCGCTTGGGCTCATTGCCTTCCCAGCCATTTTGTGGGGCAAGTCGGATACGCGCACCATTCGCGCCACCACGCATGTCCGAGCCGCGAAAAGTTCTGGCGCTGTCCCAGGCCGTTGTGACCATGTCGCTGACCGACAGACCGCTTCCCGCAATTTTCGCCTTCACGGCCTTTACGTCGTAGTCGCTGCGGCCAGCGGGCACAGGATCCTGCCAGATCAGATCTTCCTGCGGAACTTCGGGGCCGATGTAGCGCGCCTTCGGGCCCATATCGCGGTGCGTCAGCTTGAACCACGCACGCGCGAAAACGTCCGACAAGTAGTCGGGGTCCTTGTAGAAGCGCTCGGAGATCTTGCGGTAGGCCGGGTCCATCTTCATGGCCATGTCGGCGTCGGTCATGATCGGGTTGTAGCGGACCGACGGATCCTCGGCGTCGACCGGCTTGTCTTCTTCCTTGATGTCCACTGGCTCCCACTGCCAGGCGCCCGCCGGGCTCTTCCGCGATTCCCATTCGTGGTTGAGCAGCATCTCGAAATAGCCGTTGTCCCACTGCGTCGGATGGGTCGTCCAGGCGCCTTCGATACCGCTCGTGACCGAATCATGGCCAACGCCCCGGCGGGTCTTGTTCATCCAACCAAAACCCTGCTCCTCGATATCGGCACCTTCGGGTTCAGGGCCCAGCAGGGCCGCATCGCCATTGCCGTGGCATTTGCCAACGGTATGGCCACCGGCGGTCAATGCCACGGTTTCCTCGTCGTTCATCGCCATGCGCGCGAAGGTTTCGCGCACGTCCCGGGCTGTCTTGAGCGGATCGGGTTGGCCGTCCACGCCTTCCGGGTTCACATAGATCAGGCCCATCATGACCGCGGCCAGCGGGTTTTCCAGTTCCCGTTCGCCCGCATAGCGGCTGTTCGGGTTCTTGCTTGGCGCCAGCCATTCTTTTTCCGAACCCCAGTAGGTGTCTTTCTCCGGATGCCAGATGTCCTCGCGGCCGAAGCCGAAGCCGAAGGTCTTCAGACCCATGGACTCGTAGGCAATATTGCCCGCGAGAATAAACAGGTCCGCCCAGCTGAGCCTGTTGCCGTACTTCTTCTTGATCGGCCAAAGCAGACGACGGGCCTTGTCGAGATTCGTGTTGTCAGGCCAGGAATTGATTGGCGCAAAACGCTGGCTTCCTGAACCGCCGCCGCCACGGCCATCAGCAATACGATAGGTTCCCGCGGAGTGCCATGCCATGCGGATCATCAGGCCGCCGTAATGATCCCAGTCGGCGGGCCACCACTCCTGGCTGTCGGTCATGAGAGCCTTCAGGTCTTTCTTGAGGGCTTTCACGTCGAGTTTCTTGACTGCTTCACGATAGTCGAAGCCCGACCCCATCGGATTGGTCTTGGTATCGTGCTGATGCAGGATGTCCAGGTTAAGCGTGTCAGGCCACCAATCCATACTCGACTGTCTCGCACTCGTATTTCCGCCGTGCATCACCGGACATTTCACTTTGTCATCCATATCGATCTCCATAAGCAGGGTTGTCGGCTGAGTCTCCGCGAGGCTTTCGTAACAGGTACCGTCTGAAACGCTGCACCGGGCCAGACGTCTAAATAATCGACCATTGATACCCAACGCGCCAACCAGGCATCTTAGACTGATTCTAAATAGAAAGTCTAGCGCCTGCGGGTTCTCGACCTGACATGTCGGCAGGGGCAGGATTTGCCGTCAGCGCTTTGGGTCTTTCATTTTGGCTGCGGGGTCACGAGGAGCGAGCTGCTTCGCAGCGCCGCTTGTCGGCCGACCGCGTCGGCCTCGGATGGGCGCTTCGCGTCGTCTTGGCGCCTTGGTCGATGCTACGCATCGGGTTGAACATCGCTCAACTCAAAAATGAAAATGGGCCCCACGAGGGGGCCCATTCTTCCTCGGGACTTACCGCGCTACGCCTCGAAACAACACGCGCCAACGTTGAAGCGGCGACACCCAGACTCTCAGCCAACGACCTGATACTGATATCGAATGGCTCGATATATGTCTCCCGGATAAATTCGCGCGGGTGCGGTGGATTATGCATGGTCATCAGTGATGGTCCTGGTGGTTCAGTATGTAGGCGTTTCCGTATGACCACCGCCGCCAGCAGCAGCATGAGCACTTCGGCCAGGATCTGATTTTCCATTCGGGCGCCTACGGCAATCAACAAACTCAGCAATGGTCAGAAAGATAACGCAACATAAGAGTGCAGACGAATTCGCGAAGCGTGATTTACTATCCTCAGCAGCACGCAGGCGGCTTTCGTCGTAAGCAGCCATTGTGTACGCTAATGTTCATCTAACAGAGCAATAGCACAAGACTTAGCGCGCTTCCCACTTCCGGAGGGGTCATGTTTACTTTAGTAGCGGCGATCACCGTTGCCCTGGTCGTTTCTTTCCTTTGCTCGATCTTCGAGTCCGTACTCCTGTCTATAAGGCCGGCCCAGATCGAACTCCTAGTCAGTTCAGGACGTCGATCCGGGCGCCTCCTGAAAGGCTTCAAGAAAAGGATTGATGTGCCCATCGCCGCCATCCTGATCGTCAACACGATCGCGCACACGATCGGTGCGACG
>CAMYKC010000194.1 GCA_947258865.1 uncultured Lysobacterales bacterium | reverse complement strand
GAAAATCCGCATCTGATATACCCCGGCGACGTCATTTCGCTGGTTTATATCGATGGTATTCCCCAACTCAGGCTCAGGCGTGGCGGGGCGGACATCGTTAAGCTGAGTCCGTCGATTCGGGTGACTGACCGGGACGCTGCGATCAGCGCTGTGCCGTTTGAATCGATTGCGCCATTTATTCGCAACGTGAGAGTGATCTCGCCGGAAGAATTTGCAGCGCTGCCCTATGTTATCTCCAACCAGGAAGATCGCTTGAACGCGACCTACAGCGACGTAACCTACGCACGAGGCCTGAATGCCCGTGTGGGTGAAGAATACGTGGTGGCGCGGCTGATGAATATCTACGACAGTTTCGGCGAACCTCCGGAGATCCGGCGCGTGCTGCCCAAGAAGCACTGGAGACAGGTTCCCAATGTCTGGGATCGGCATGAGGATCATTTCAACACCGTGCGACCCTGGAACCGGCGGCCCAAGAATCCGGTTGGTTATGAACTGGTCGAAGTGAGCCGTGTACGTGTGGCGCAGGCAGGGGATATTTCCGTCCTCAATGTCATCCGTGATCGCACAGAGGTCAAGCCCGGAGACTATATACTTCCTGCTACGGACCAGGGATACGAGAGCACCTTTTATCCTCACGCGATGGATAGTGTTCCATCCGGATTGAGAATCCTGGCAACATCTGCGCAGAAAGCCGGTGTTGGCCTCTACCAGACATCGGTCAGCGCCACGGATGATTTTCCGGACTATCCGGACGGCATTCCGTCGCGGCGACGTCGTGACTGACCGTGTTGGATTCCGCCACGGGAGCTTCTCCACGGAGGCGGATGTTCGCTTGCCCGAGGTCTACGATGGACTGGTCATGGTATTCCGCACGTTTGACGAAATCAGCTACGGTATGGTCATGAGCGGGTCCAGGGTTGTCGTGGAATACGACATGCTTCGTCATCCCGACGAACGAATGTAGGCTCTGCATGTAGTCATCTGCTTGCAGACAACCGGAGGTTGCTGCCACGAAGCAGAGAGACTGGCTAATTGCAATGCGCGCCCCCCGCCTGGGGGGCGCGCGGCTTATCCGCCTGCTGGAACCTTTTGGCGGCATCAATCGGCTATTAACCGCATCGCCGGCCAGGTTGCGGCAAGCCGGTCTGCGAGACGACACCATCGAGGCGCTGCAGCGTCCTGATGAAAAACTGCTCGAGCTCGATCTGGCCTGGCTCGCGGGCGACTCGCACCATCTTCTGAACTGGGAAAGCGAGCAATATCCTCCGCTGCTAAGAGACGTTCCCTCCCCGCCGGCCGCACTGTATGTCGATGGCGATCCCGATGCGCTTTGGCAACCCCAGATTGCGGTGATCGGGAGCAGAAATCCGACGGCGGGCGGCAAGGATAATGCCCGGGATTTTGCCACCGAGCTTTGCAGGCAGGGCCTGACAATTACGAGTGGTCTTGCGTCCGGTATCGATTCGGTCTCCCATGCTGCAGCGCTCGATGCGGGAGGTAACACTGTGGCTGTAATGGGTACCGGGCTTGATCTTGTATACCCTGCCAGCAGCCGGGCACTCGCCGGCCGCATTCGCAGTCAGGGCGCACTCGTGTCCGAGCTTCCTCCCGGAACCCCGGCCAAACGCGCACATTTCCCTTCGCGTAACAGGATTATTTCCGGGCTCAGCCTGGGTGTACTGGTCATAGAGGCCGGGCTCAGGAGCGGGACACTGATCACAGCGCGCCTGGCGGGCAATCAGGGCAGGGAAGTATTTGCGCTGCCCGGATCGATTCATAATCCTATGGCAAAAGGCTGCCACCGGCTGATCCGGGATGGCGCGAAGCTGGTAGAAAATGTGTCTGAGATCATGCAGGAACTGGCGCCGATGGCCGGCCTGCTGGCTGGTGCGCTGCGCGACCAACTGGACCTAAACGCAGAGAGCGACAGGCAGCCTGTACTTGAGATTACAGCGGACAATCCCCAAGTCGGGGAAGATCCCGAGTACCGAAAGCTCTGGTCCTGCATCGGTTTTGATCCAAAGCCCATGGATTCGATAATTGAGCAAAGTGGATTGACGGCAAGGGCTGTCTCCGCCATGCTGCTCATGCTGGAGCTGAGAGGAATGGTTGAGGCCCACCCGGGAGGTGCCTACAGCCGAAAAAAAAGAGGTTAAGAATGAAAGAGAACGTACTCGACGTCCTGATGTACCTGTTCGAGAATTATTTCTATGATGAACCTGAAGACCAGCCAGATCGCGCTTCCATGGAAGAAAATCTTCACGAGGCGGGGTTCAGCAACGGCGAAATCGATAAAGCGTTTGCCTGGCTTGACGGCCTCGCGGAGCAGCGCTTCCAGCCGGAATTCATCATGCGGACGGATGAGCCCATCCGCGTTTTCATCGATTCGGAGATCAACCGGCTGGATACGGCTTGCCGTGATTTCCTGATGTACCTTTCGAATGCCGGGATTCTCGATGCTCCGCGCAGAGAACTGGTCCTCGACCGTCTGATGGCGCTGGAGAGCGATGAAATTACGCTCGAAGACGTCAAGTGGGTCGTGCTCATGGTCCTGTTCAACCAACCTGGCCAGGAAGCGAATTTTGCGTGGATGGAAGATCTAATGTTTGACACGGAGCAAGACTACCGCCATTAATAAAAACCAATAAAAACTTGAGGAACCGATCATCAAACTGCTGATCGTAGAGTCACCGGCTAAAGCGGCCACCATAAACAGGTACCTGGGACAGGAGTTCAAGGTGCTGGCCTCCTATGGCCACGTCAGGGATCTGCCATCGAAAGACGGGGCTGTCGATCCCGAAAATGATTTTGCCATGACCTACGAGCTCAACGAGGGCAGCGAAAAGCACGTCAGGGCTATTATCAAGCAAGCGCGTAAAGCTGAAGCCGTCTACCTTGCCACGGACCTTGATCGTGAAGGCGAAGCGATCTCCTGGCACATCTATGAAATTCTGCGCGCGGAGGGCCTGACGGATAAAATTCCGTTCTTCCGCGTTGAGTTTTCTGAAATCACGGAAAGGGCCATCAAGGACGCGATAGACAATCCACGCGAACTGTCGATGGACCTGGTGAACGCCCAGCAGGCGCGCAGGGCGTTGGATCACCTGGTTGGTTTCAACCTGTCACCGTTGCTTTGGAAAAAAATCAAGACCGGCCTGTCCGCCGGACGGGTTCAGAGTCCCGCCTTGCGAATGATCGTTGAACGTGAGCGTGAGATCGAGGCCTTCGTGCCGCAGGAATACTGGTCCATCGAAGCGGACATGGTTCATGAAGGCAATGCCTTTCAGTCGCGGTTGGTGCGGCTTGAAAACGACCGGTTGAAGCAATTCGACATCAATACGGCCGAGCATGCGCATCGGGTCCGCGATCGATTACTGAAGGCAGCCGCAGGCAAATTGCGCGTCGACAGGGTAACTCGCAGGCAACGCAATCGCCGTCCCGCGCCGCCTTTTATCACGTCCACACTGCAGCAGGACGCTGCAAGGAAATTGCGTTTTTCAGCACAGCGAACCATGCGCACGGCGCAATATCTGTATGAAGCGGGCCTGATTACTTACATGCGAACCGATTCGGTTCACCTGTCCAACGAAGCGCTGGCGGACTTGCGCAGACAGATTGAAAGCAAGTATGGCGCTGAATATGTGCCCGAGAAACCCAATTTTTACAAAACCAAGTCCAAGAACGCCCAGGAAGCACACGAAGCTATACGAACCACATCCGCGGCCCTGGTTCCGTCCCAGCTGAAAGCAAAGCTGAGCGATGATCAGCGCCGTATTTATAAATTGATCTGGCGTCGTTCGATGGCGTGTCAAATGGTTCCGGCACTGATCGACACCGTGGCCGTGGAGTTCGATTGTGACTCCGATGCCAGCTTCCGGGCCAACGGGTCAGTCATCGCCTTTCCTGGCTTTCTGCGGGCTTACGAGGAGTCCACACCTCACGGTAAGGAAGAGAAGGAAACGCGCCTGCCGGACATGAAGGAAGGCGAAGTGATCGGCCTTGAAGACATCCGGGCGGAACAGCACTTCACCGAGCCGCCCCCGCGTTTTTCCGAGGCCAGCCTGGTCAAGGCCCTCGAAGATTTCGGGATTGGCCGCCCGTCGACATACGCCAGCATTATCCAGACCCTGGTGCGCCGCAAGTACGTGGAGCTGGATCGCAGGCGCTTTATTCCTACCGATACCGGCCGCGTCGTGGCTCGGTTCCTGGAAAACCATTTCGAGCCATATGTCGACTACGAGTTCACCGCCCGGATGGAAGACACGCTGGACGAGATTTCCAGGGGCGAGATGCATTGGATTCCGCCATTGATGCAGTTCTGGAAACCGTTTGACCGCCGGATTCGTGAAAAGCAGGAATCGGTCAGCCGCCAGGAGGCGAAGCTCACCAGGGTTCTCGGTGTGGATCCGGCAACAGGCAAGGAAGTATCCGTGCGCCTCGGGCGCTTCGGTCCGCATGCCCAGATTGGCAGCGTTGAAGATGAAGAAAAGCCAAAATTCGCCGGACTCAGACAAGGCCAGCGCCTGGAGACTATCAACCTCGAAGAGGCCCTTGAGCTGTTCAAATTGCCGCGAGATCTCGGTGTTACGCCGGAGGGTGAAGAGGTTTCGGCCGGAATTGGCCGTTTTGGCCCTTATATCCGGTACGGCAGCAAGTTTGTCTCCCTGAAAGACGCGGATCCCCTCACAGTCGGGCTTCCGGAGGCGCTCGAGCTGATCGCCGCAAAAAAGCAGGCCGATCTCGATCGGATTCTGCGCACTTTCGAGGGTTCGGACATCCAGATTCTGAAAGGCCGCTGGGGGCCGTATATCACCGATGGGAACAAGAATGCGCGCATGCCGAAGGACCGTGAGGTGGACTCGATGACGCCAGAGGAGTGCCAGGCCGCACTGGATGCCGCCCCGGACAAGCGCAGCCGTAAGAAGACGGCCAAAAAGAAGACTTCCAAGAAGAAAGCAACACGAAAAAAGGCTGCGAAAAAGAAGACATCAAAAAAAAGAATCGCAAACAAGTCTAAAACCGGGAAAATTGCAGCCAACGCCAGGAGTGAGTGAAAACGCAGTGTCAGCGGACGATCTCCTGACAATAGGCCAGGCTGCGCAGTGTCTTCGCGATGGAGAAATTATTGCCTATCCCACCGAGGCCGTTTACGGGTTGGGTTGTGATCCGGCTTGTAAAACCGCTGTGCATCGCGTCCTCGCTCTCAAGCGCCGGCCCGTTTCGGCTGGCCTCATCCTGATTGCTGACCGGCTGGACCGTTTCGAGTCTTTCACACGGCCCATCAGCATCGCGGATCGAGAGCGGGTCATGTCGGTCTGGCCGGGACCGGTGACCTGGCTGTTTCCCAAAGCTGAAGCCGTTCCCGATTGGCTGGCTGGCGAGCACGCGACCATCGCACTGCGCTTGACGGCGCATCCTGTTTGCCGTGCCCTGTGCGCCTCTTTTG
>CAMYKC010000193.1 GCA_947258865.1 uncultured Lysobacterales bacterium | reverse complement strand
CAGCCCGCTGGATCGCCGGGCCACTCGTAGCCCTTTACGAGCATGAGAGCGGGCCGGACGCGAACCTCGAGGGTGTTGCGGTCCCACCCCGCCTTGACGTCGAGTGACCCCCAGTACGCATTGTCTGGCGTCTTGACCCAGACATCGGTCAACGGACCGCGAGTCAATGCAACCGAGAATCGGCCCGCGCCGTCGGAAACCGCCCTGCGCAGGAGCCGGCGGAAACCGAAGAAACCTCCGCCCCCGAAGAATCCACCGCAGCCGCCGAAGATGCAGATTGCCAGGATGGAGCATCAGGTCCAGAACATGCCCAGGATGAACATGCCGAAACTCGATGTACCCCTGGTTGGCGGTGAGGGTATGTTCCTGGGTAACTTCCAGCAGGTAGACCAGAATGCAGAAGGAGACATTATCCCCATTGTCGTCATTCGGCCGATGTATCCCCGCGAAGCAGCCATAAGGGGCACCGAAGGCTGGGTCAAAGTCGAATTCATCATCACAGAAGCCGGTACCGTCAAAAGCCCGCGCGTGGTTGATGCAAATCCGCCGAGGATATTCAACCGGGAAGCCATCCGTGCGATCCTCAAATGGAAATTCAAGCCCCGGGTGGTGGATGGCGTAGCCGTGGAGCGGCGTGCGACCCAGGTCATTGATTTCACGCTCGACAGTTCTGGAGGTTAGAGCAATGTGCCGGTGCAAGACGAAATTGCCGGGTATCCTGCTCCTGGTGTTTACCCTGGCGGCGGCCAATAGCTCATTTGCACAGCCGGACAATTGCGACATGAAGCGCCAGGTGGGCGCAAAAGCACTGGATGAGCTGACCTGGAAGCAGTTGAATGCAATTTATGAGGATGTCGGGGAAGAGAATTACGACGAGGCCTTTGAGGATCTCCAGAAAATGCTTGGACGAGCAGGCAAGGACACCTACCTTCGCGCCATCGTCAACCAGGCTTTGGCCCAGGTCGAGTGGGCGCGCGGAAACTACGGCCCGGCGCTGGGGTATTTCGAAAAAGCAGTTGAGTTGGACACTCTGCCGGACCAGGCACATTTCGCGCGGATGTACCAGATTTCCCAACTCTACTTCATGAAAGAGCGTTACGACGACGCGCTGAACAAGCTGGACCTCTGGTTTTGCACAGTCCCCAAAGACAAGGTCACCTCGGCTGCCTTTGTGCTGCGGGCGTCCATTTTTGCCCAGAAAGAGGATTACGCCAACGCGCTGAAGGCCATTGAAACAGCCATTTCCATGGACGCTGATCCGATAGAACAGTGGTACCAGCTAAAACTGGCTGCTCATTATGAGTTGGAGCAGTATCCCCAGGCCGCCGAGACACTGGAAATGATCATTTCGAAATGGCCCGACAAGAAAGTCTACTGGATACAGCTGTCACAGATTTACTTCAAGCTGAAACAGGATAAGAAGGCGCTCGCAGTGCTGGCGCTCGCCCATCGCAAAAACATGCTCGACAGACAGGGAGACATCACGTACCTGTCGAGCCTCTACAGCAACTCGGACGTTCCCTACAAGGCGGCTGAAATTCTGGAACAAGGCATTCGGGACGGCATTGTCGAACCCAGCAAGAATCACTGGACCATGGTTGCGGATGCCTGGTACGCAGCAGAGGAACTTGAAAAGTCGTTGAATGCGTATCAGCAGGCCGGACGGGCGGCCGCCGACGGTAACATCGATCTCAGGCGCGGATATATCCTTATTGACATGGAACGTTGGCCAGCCGCCCTGGAAGCACTGAACCAGGCAATTGAAAAAGGGGGGCTGAATGACCGTAAAACGGGCGAGGCTTACCTGTTGAGGGGTATGGCGCAATTCAACCTGGGAAATTTCGACAACGCGAGCGCGGACTGGGGGAAGGCAGGCCGCTACGACAAAACCAGGGACGCGGCGCGGCAGTGGATGAACCATTTGAAAGAAGAGCGGCAGCGGAGGGCTTCATAGTCATGCCGCAGGGAAGCAAGACTCCTTCAATGGCCATCCGGGAAGAAAAGCTGATTGAATCGTTTCTCGACTCGGTCTGGGCCGAAAGGGGGTTGAGTCGGAACACGCTGCAAAGTTACCGCTACGATCTCCTTCAACTGGCGGCACACCTGGAAGGGTGCCAGCACGATCTCCTGTCGGCAAACCGCGAAGACCTCCTTCAATTCCTGGCTGCACAAGTGCGGAAAGGCCGCAGCCCGCGTTCTCTTTCGCGTTACCTCTCCGGTTTCCGGCAGTTTTACCAGTGGTTGATGAGAGAAGGCAGAATTCACACCGATCCATCTGCAATGATTGAAAGCCCGAAGCTCGGCAGAGGCCTTCCGAAAGCCTTGAGTGAGCAGCAGGTGGAAGGCTTGCTCGAGGCGCCGGATGCCGATACCCCGCTGGGTCTCCGCGATCGCACCATGCTCGAGATGATGTATGCAACGGGCCTGCGGGTCAGTGAGCTGGTCAATCTCGAACTTGCCAGCCTCAACCTGAACCAGGGTGTTGTCAGGGTTACCGGAAAAGGCGGAAAGGAGCGCCTGGTTCCATTGGGCGAGGAAGCTCTTTCCTGGATGGAGCGTTATCTCGGTGAATCTCGGCCGGACTTGATGCGGGGCGGTGACTGCCCACAGGTTTTCGTAACATCTCGAAAAGCGGGCATGACGCGCCAGGCTTTCTGGCACGCTATCCGTAAACACGCCTCGGGGGCCGGGATCGGCCAGAAGGTATCTCCGCACATGCTCAGGCATTCATTCGCCACTCACCTGCTGAATCACGGCGCTGACTTGCGGGTCGTGCAATTATTACTGGGGCATAGTGATCTTTCGACTACTCAGATATATACTCACATCGCTCGCGAAGGCCTGAAGCAGCTGCACAGTAAACATCATCCGAGGGGATGAACGATTTCGGTCCGCTGCGGTCTGTATGGAAGCGCAAACTACAAGAGGTTCACCATGAGGCACTACATCAAAGGTTTTTTCTGCCTGTTGCTCGGTTATTCCGCCACTGCAGCGGCCGAAGACGATTACGGAACCGTGGAGGAGCGGATTCGTGCACTGGCGCCCAGCGCTACATCCATAGCCATTTCGGAGACCCCGATCGAAGGCGTACTGATGGTCCAGGTCAATGGTGACATCGTATACGCCACTGCAGATGGCAAGTACCTGATTCAGGGTCGTGTAGTCGATATGGAGACGCGTGAAGACCTGACCGAAAAAGCCAAGGCAGAGGTTCGCAGGGAGCTTCTTGTTTCGGTCGATACCTCAAAACAGATCAGCTTTTCACCGGAAGAACCAGCGTATGAACTGATGGTTTTCACCGACATCGATTGCGGTTACTGCCGCAAGTTGCACTCCCAGATGGCTGCTTACAATGAACAGGGGATCGCGATCAATTACATGGCCTTTCCGCGGGCTGGAATCGGTTCCCGTTCCTACGAAAAGGCGGTCTCTGTGTGGTGCGCGGACAATCCCCAGGAAGCGATGACCCAGGCGAAACTGGGCGCAGATCCCGATCCGCTGCAATGCGAAAATCCGATCGCTGAGCAATACCAGCTTGGTATGGAGCTCGGCGTCACCGGAACGCCGGCTCTTTTGACCGCCGACGGTCAGCTGATCCCCGGTTACGTGGCCCCGGAAAAGTTACGCGAACGACTGGATGCGATGGTCGCGGTAACTGCTGCAGATTAGCGATATTGGGTTAAACTATACCCCGAAGACGGCCGGTGTTTCGCACCGGCCGGTCACCATTATCCGGGAGTACTGCCTTGTCCCAGTTCACCTGTCTTTTAGGGGAACCCGCTCTTTCTGATTTTCGTAAACGAAAACTCGTCCGGCGAATCGCTGCATCCAGCGGCCACAGCGTCGAGTTGGAATCCCACTTTGTCTATCTCATCGAATCCGGACAGGAACTGGGCACATCCGAAATCAGTTCCCTGCAGGACCTTCTGCACGGCGAACGCATCCAATTTCTGGAGACCGACGGCCTGATGCTGGTAGTGCCGCGTTTGGGCACGCAATCTCCATGGTCTTCAAAGGCTACGGACATCGCCAAACATTGCGGCCTCGAAAATGTCCAGCGGATCGAGCGTGGGATCGTTTATCGCGTGCCGGGCCTGTCGCCACGAGACAGTGAAGCCGTGGGTCAGGTTTTGCATGATCGCATGACACAATCGGTCCTGGCCACGCTGGACGAGGCACGTGCGCTGTTCATTCACAGCGCACCCCGTTCCCTTGCATTCATTCCGGCGGCAGCCGAAGGCCCGGTGGCGCTGAAAAAGGCTGATCACGAGCTCGGCCTGGTGCTGTCCGACGATGAGATCGAATACCTGGTGGATGCTTTTGGCGCCATGGGGCGCGATCCGACCGATGCCGAACTGATGATGTTTGCTCAGGCCAATTCTGAGCATTGCCGGCACAAGATCTTCAACGCCGAATGGGTGATTGACGGCGAGGCAGGCGAGCATTCCCTGTTTGGCATGATCCGAAATACGCATGCCAGGTCGCCGGAAGGCGTGTTGTCCGCCTATCACGACAACTCCGCGGTCATCGCTGGTCCTGATGGCGATCGTTTCCTGGTCGATCCGGACACGAATGCCTATACCTGGCGCCCGGAGGCGCTGCCATTCCAGATCAAGGTCGAAACTCACAACCACCCGACGGCCATCTCACCCTTTCCCGGTGCGGCCACCGGTTCGGGGGGTGAAATTCGTGATGAGGCGGCCACAGGCCGCGGCGCCAGG
>CAMYKC010000192.1 GCA_947258865.1 uncultured Lysobacterales bacterium | reverse complement strand
GCCCAGTGCGGGAAAACCGCACGCTGGGTTTGACGAGGGGGGATCAGTTCGCAACGTATGGCATGCGGCTAATGAGCCACGACGGGGAAACCCTGATACAGATGTAGGCTGAAGCCTAAACATTGTCATCTGATCCTCTACTCTACTCTAAATAAAAATAATAAAAATCGAATCCGTTCCACATCCCTTCATTTATTTTAAGTTTAATATAAGTTGGTGTCAGCTGCCTGATTCAAAGGTTCTGAACCTAAAAGCATGAACACTGAAACCTAATGAGACAGGAGAATCGGGATTAGGTCATGGGAGCGATGTCCATTATAGATGCGGTCGGCATTGTCGGTGTGGTGGTTTTTGCCGTGAGCGGCGCCCTGGCAGCCGGCCGGCATCGCATGGATCCTATCGGATTCATTCTGCTGGGTACGCCGCCATCGGCGGCGGATCCTTGCGTGACGTCCTCCTGGATCGGCCGGTTTTCTGGACGGAAGCTCCCGAACAACTGCTGATATCGATCATCGCTGCGTTAGTCACTTACCTTGTCGTGCCCCCATCACTGGCGCGCAAGAAGTGGATTGCCTGGGCGGATGCCGCAGGCCTTGCCGCCTTCGCCGTGCAGGGCAGCCTAGTCGCTCTGGACCAGGGCGTAAGTCCTTTGGTTGTCGTGGTCATGGGCATGCTGACCGCGACCGGAGGTGGTGTTGTTCGGGATCTTCTATGCGGCGATCGACCTATGATTCTCAGCGGCCAACTCTATGCCTCCACCGCACTGGCCGGTTCGGTTGTGCTCTTGGTGTTGGTCGAAACAGGGGTATCTATAGATCTCGCTGCCACCATCGGTTTTTTTATTGTATTGTTGACACGTGGCGCCTCGCTGATGTTTAACATCCGCATGGGTCCGCCAGGCGAGTTCCTCAAAATCGGGGACGATGAACCGCGATGATATCAATAATTATTCGTCTGCGTATTGTCTGTGTGTGTCTGCGGTTAAAATATTTCGAGGTTTATCGTGTAAAACGGGGCGCAACTGTATTAAACTTTAATTTTTTAAAGAAACTCCCAAACAAATCTAAGCATCAATGAATGAACAACTAAATAGGGTGAATACTCTCGCAGACAACCAAAACATCAGCCCTTGGCGGCAATCCGCTAGTAGCGCTTTGATCGTTCTCACCGCCATTTCCCTGCTGAACTACCTCGATCGCTATATCGTCGCCTCGCTGGTTAACGAGCTCACCCAACCGTCACCCAACGGACTTGGGCTTTCCGGTGCGCAGGTCGGGTGGTTATCCTCGGGATTTGTGATCGTCTATCTGCTGACCTCCCCGCTGTTCGGTTCACTGGCCGACCGGCGCTCCCGGCCGCGCCTGATTGCAACCGGCGTGACGATCTGGGCCATTGCTACGGCCGCCGGCGGCCTGGCGGGTACTTTTGCCATGCTGTTCGCGGCACGCTCAATCGTGGGGATCGGAGAGGCCGCCTATGGTACGGCGGCCCCCGCAATGCTTGCTGACGCCTTTCCCAAATCTCGACGCGGCCGGGTGTTTGCGATATTTTATGCTGCGGTTCCGTTGGGTGCAGCACTTGGCTACGTGCTGGGCGGGCTCATCGAACAGCATTACGGCTGGCGATCCGCCTTTTTTATCGCCGGCCTTCCGGGACTCGCACTGGCGGTGCTGGTTTGGATGCTCAAGGATCCGCCCAGAGGCGCGAACGACCCAAACATAGAAGACACCGACACTACCATCAGACTGGATGACGGCTTACTCGGCACCTTGAAAACTTACTGTCGTTTGTTCATGAACCGCGCATTCACACTGCCCGTACTTGGCTATGCGGCTTACACTTTCGCCATTGGCGCCCTGGCTTTCTGGATGCCGGATTTCCTTGAGAAATCGCGCGGCTTGTCCGTCAAGGAGGCAACGGTCGAGTTTGGCGCCTCCTTTGCAGTGACGGGGCTGCTCGGCACGCTGTTAGGCGGGTGGCTGGCCGACCGACTGCTCAAGCGGACCGAGCAAGCTTACCTGTGGGTATGCGGTGTCTCCATGTTTATCGCCGTGCCCTTTCTTTTCCTCGCGCTGGTGGCAGCGTCTCCGGAGGTTTATCTCACGGCGATGGTCTTTGGCGAAATTTTAGTGTTCCTCCCGACGGGGCCTGTAAACTCCGCCGTAATCAATGCGGTGGCGCCGCAGGACCGTGCCAAAGCCATGGCAGCGTGTATTCTTGCCATCCATTTACTGGGCGACGTTCCGTCCCCGCCGTTGGTCGGATTCGTCTCGGATTTGGCATCCCTTGAAAAAGCGCTCTTGATGGTCCCGCTCGCCGCACTTGTGTGTTCGGTCATTTGGCTCGGATCGGCCCTTATCGGTGGCAGGGATCGAGGGTCCTCCGCTGACGAATCTCGACGAAATCCGGATAAGAACGGCGCATCGACAGGGGGTGTCCCACGCTAAGTGCTTCGATTCGCAATTTCAGTAACATATAATTATTGTCCAATCCAACATAATTGCTTACTCAGCACTAAGTCCTGAGTGAGTAAATACGTCATCGTATTTATGAATCGATGGACTAAGTAACTGACATTGCCTATAAAATGTTTTGACAACGTCTTTGAACACCCGGTACTTCGAGCTCGTCGGCAAGAACGCAGCCCTGTTGGCCGGCAGCGATGCACGAACCGCTCATCTACACGATCTGGCGATCATTGGCGGACTCGCGGTGTGTGTCGCCGTGATGGTTCTCGTGTCGAGAATTTTAGGGAACTATGGGGTCGGACCTAATGCCGTTAACTTAACAGATATACCCCGTCCCTTCTGTTTTTTAGGGTTTCCGGTCGAGACAGCATAGAGGGTGCTTTCGTTGCTTTAGGCTTACGCCCCGGGCGCTTGCGCTCCAAACCGCGGCTCTTTCTTCGATATTGCTGGCGATCCCGAGGAAATTGTCGGTTTGGTTTGATCTTCACACGATATTTTGCACAGTACTTTACAAATGCTGCCCACATAGAAGTCCAGCTATTTGATTGACCAGAGGATAGTATTAGTTGGAAAAACAAACGCGTTTCGGTGAGCGCCCGTGCAAAGCTGAGGTGGCCGACACAGACTTTGGCCAATTGGCTAGCTTCGAGCATGGCGACGCGGATCAGGCACACAACGATCATATGCACCAGTAGTTCCTGATGGAAGGTGGTTGGCGTACGACAATGCCAGCAGGTAGCCTTCATGGTGTGTTTGAAATCACGGTAGAACGTTTCGATATCCCAGCGCATGTGATAGAGGTTTGCCAGTTCTGAAGCCGGAAACGCAATCGGGTCCAACAAAGAGGTAACCAGGCGGCGTCGGCGAAAGCCCTTTCGATAAACGAAAAGCACTCGGACGATGAGAGTTGTATGGTCGTGGGAGTCTTTGATTTGGCATAGATAATCTGACTGGCCAAGAGTACGCAAGACTTTAGGGCGATTGTTTGATTTAGCGGGAATAAGAAAATGGGCCTTGCGGGCCAATATCTTGATGAAGGTAGCGCAGTAGTAGAAGCCTGAATCGATCAGGAGCAGATCGCCCTTTTTAAGCGTTCGGATAAGCTTGAGAATGAGTTTGTGCTCAGAAGTGCAGACCTTGTCGAAGACGAACCGTAACGGTGCCCGGCTGACCAAGTCAAACAAACAGCAGAGCTCGACTGCAATCGGGCCCAGACCTTGCTGGCCCCTATGTGCGCCGAAGCGTTTATAAAGAGATGGCGACTCGGGTAGAGCCAGGGTGGTCTTGTCGGCGGCAATTAGACGTAACCCGTGCCAACGGAGGCGCTGATGGTTGCAGGCGGTTAGCAAGCGCGATACCAATGCGCCATACAACCATGATAGGGAGCTGAGGGGAAAAACGTGCTCGCGCTTTACAGAAAGCGGCCACGGAAACAGAGAATTGGATGCCAAGCTGTCCGGTAGCCAGTCGCAGGATGTCATGCAAACTGGATCGTTGGGTATCCAATGAAACGGCCAACATCAGCCACACAGTTTGCAAAGTTGCCAACTTACGACGCCGTTGCCATTCTTTTTTCATTCGACGTCGAGTTTCCAGGGCCGCTACAACGGCCGGATCGAGCCATTGTGCCAGCATCTGTAGATCAGGTTTTTTCATGATGATCCTCCTTTGAATCGATGAGAGTGAAAGTGGCCGGAGCGCTCTGACGCAACAGAATGCCTCGCCGGGCTTTTTTGGCTAAGGCACTGGACAGCGTGTCGCGGTCAGTGAGACGTCCGAAGCGTTGCCGCAAAAGTTGTGTTAGTTCATTGACATGCAGTGGTTTGCCTTCTTCAGTCAGTATTTTTAGGCACAAATCAACCAGAGACTGACGTCTTCTTCCCCGCCGAGAAGGAAGGATAGGTTCGTCGTCAGGTTTTCCTTGAAGCTGCCGGATAGCTTTAAGCTGGTATTCAAGCTGAAGTTCAAGGATTTGAAGAAGTACCTGTTTGATATCCTCTTTTTCCATAATCGGACGTTCCTGGAGGAGAACAATAGAAAAATACGTCAGTGATTAACGGTATTACAACAAATATACTGACGTTTTTCAAGTCGAAAATCAACCGATGAAGAAGCGGGTGGTGGGGAGGTGATATTGAAGGGTGGGGTTGAGGCAACTATTTTGACAATAAGCTGTTTAATTTCAGCAGGTTGTCTTTAAGCTAGTGGCATTGGGTCAGAGCGAGCTAAGATATCTAAAATAATAAAAACATAAATTTTTTGACACTGAATTGAGCTTAGACAGCCTATTTTGATATAAAAATTGGCCCCA
>CAMYKC010000191.1 GCA_947258865.1 uncultured Lysobacterales bacterium | reverse complement strand
CAGACGATCATCCGGGGGTCGAGCTGCAGCACATTGCCCCAGTAAATGTGGTTGTCTATCGAGGCTGATATCAGGTTGTTGGCGGACGTAATGGCGTGAAAATCACCGGTGAAGTGCAGGTTGATGCGATCAGCCGGCATGATTTGCGCATAGCCGCCTCCGGTTGCGCCACCCTTGACGCCCAGGCAGGGACCCAGGGACGGTTCCCTGAGGGCCAGGCATACCGATTGGCCGAGTCTGCTGAATGCCTGCCCAAGGCCAATGGACGTTGTGGTTTTGCCTTCGCCCGCCTTGGTCGGCGTCGTAGCCGACACCAGGATCAGCCTGGCGGGTTTCGGGTTCGCGCGTTGACGTGAGAGGGCATTGATATGCACCTTGGCGATTTTATCGCCATAGGGAATCAGGTCTTCGGGCTGTACGCCAAGCCGGGCGGCTATGTCTCCAATCGGAGCGGTTTTTGCCTGGGCCGCGATTTCCGTGTCTGAACGCATGTTTCTCTCCTTCCGACCTCGATTCAGGCTGCACACTTTGCCCTCAACTTGCCCTCACGGCAAGGGGGGCCTAATCTTAAGCCACCTTCAGACGGAGCATGAAGATGTCACGGTTTCCGATTATGACTGTAAAAATCCTGTTGGCCTTGTGTTGCTTCTGTATATTTTGTGCGACCTCGCCGTCGGCATTCGCCCAGAAGCGCATGAACCAGGAAGCCCAGCCCATGACCATCTCAAAGCCGGTTACTGCATCAGAAGTGAAAGCGAAATCCTCAGAAGTATCGGGGGCGGCGGCACACCGTCAGCCGGTGAGGTCGATGCACCACCCAAATCCGTGCTTGACCACATCGTGTTGAGCGCCAGGAATCCCTTCTACAACGAAAAGGGTTACCTGACCGCGACGCTTCCCTACACCTTCCATCCCGAGTCGGCTATTGTATTCAACAAGAACTTTCCGGGCCTCATGAACGTGAAACTCAATATCGAGAAGGGCGGTATCTACCTCGTCGATTATGCGGTCAAGGCAATCGGGGCAGGCACCTACAAGGTGGTGACCGAATCCGGCGAACAGGAGTTCGCGGACCCGGGCGGCACCATGGAGCACATCATGGTTGGCATCAACGCGGGCGCTTCAGGCTGGACCACGGTGCGCCTGCAGCGCGAAGGAACCGGTTACAACCTCTACTCGGTAGAAGTCACCCGCGCAAATTGAAGCGCTAACTACCGCGCCTCGTAAGTAAAACGCTGGCCGCCAACCGTGCCCTCGAACATCAGGCCGCCTCCGGCCTGGGTGAAGATGGCCACACCCGAATCGTAATTCGCATCGGCCGAAGCCCCCGCCGTGATGGCCACGGCAGAGGCCTGGGCGCCGAACTCGAAGTTGCCCCGCTTGAAATGGCCCAGGGCAACGTCGTCCCTGAAGAAAATGAATTGCGCATATTTCTGCCCGCCCAGTTGCAAGCCAATGGTTGCCTGGGACATCGTGGTGTAGCCATCGACCTGCTCATTGACGAGCACCAGCCCCCTGCCGAAGGCGCCGCCGATCACGACACCGCCTTTACCCACACTGGGAAACACGGCGTAGCCGGCTGCGTTTTCAAAGAAGCTCTCGATGCCGGGGTCTGCGCTCTTGATATCGACGATGGCTCGCTGAACATCGAGCTCGAGCCGATTGTTGATGTCGGGCTCGAAAGCGAGAACCGGTGTTGAGAAAACAACCAGGGCCAGGATGGCGAGCATTGCAAAAGACTTGCGCATAATTGATTTTCCGTATTATTTAAAGGGCTTCGTACGTGAACTTTTGTCCGCCAATCGTGGCTTCGACCATCAGACCACCGCCGGCATTGGTGAATACCGCCACGCCGCCGTCATAATCAGCGTCTGCTGATGCGCCCATCGTGGCCGCAACCGCTGAGGCCTGGGCCCCCATTTCGTAGTTGCCGCGCTGGAAATTTCCGAGGGCGATGTCATCTTCGAAGAAAATGAACTGGGCATAGACTTGTCCGCCGAGTTGCAGACCAATCGTCACCTGGCTCATTGACGTCTTACCCACGGCTTTGTCGCCGACGATGACGAGGCCTTTGCCGTGCGCGCCGCCAACGCCGATGCCGCCCTTACCAACGCTGGGCAATACCGCATAGCCGGCGGAGCTTTCAAAGAACTTCTCAATTTCCGGATCCGCTTTCTTCAGATCGAGAATGGCCTTGGCCACGGACAACTGCATTTCATCATTGGTGTCCGGATCGAAAGCCCAGGTAGTTGTTGCCAGTAAAAGCATTGAAAGCGTCACGAAAAAAAGCGTCAATTTACGCATGATTATCTCCCTGAGGGCGATGGTTAATTCGCCTGGTAGTTGATAGAAGCCCAAATCCCGTGGAAGGGACTCAGGCAGAAAACCGATCGTGAAGTAAATCACATTCTGCGGATTTATGCCACATCGCGCCTCGCCTCGCTGGGCGGCTTGCCCGTCCATCCCTTGTAAGCGCGCGAAAACGAACTCACCTCGGAAAAACCGAGCAGGAACGAGATTTCCGTCAGTGTTTTACTGCGGTCCTGAATGTACTGCTGCGCGAGTTCCCTGCGCACGTCCGTCAGCAACTGCTTGAACGACGTTCCCTCCTTCTGCAGCTTGCGGTGCATATTGCGCGGCGTCATATGCAGTTCATCTGCAATGGACACCTCCGTGACCGCGCCGTTCGCCAGCCCTTCAATAACGGCCGCCTTTACCCGGTTCACGATGTCTTTCTTTTCACTGTGCGCCAGGTATTTGACGACGATGTGTTCGTTCAGCCTGGCCAGTTGATCGTTGGAACCGGTCAGCCTCTTATCGACGTCTTCCAGGTGCGCAATGAAAGTTGTCTGTTCCGCTCCGAACTCGATCGCACAGCGAAAGAGTTCATAGTGATATCCGGTCTCCGATGGCTGATCCTGCCTGAAACAGATTTTTGCAGGATTGAAATCACTACCTGCAATGACGCGGCACATCTTGACTATTGCCGCAAGCTGTCCATCTTCCCGGATACGCTCGTTCAGCAAGGGGAGCTGGGCGTCTACAAACACGTAAAAAAACTCGTTGTCCTCGTCCAGACCAATGGTCAGTTTTTCGTTGATCATCTTTGCATAGCGGCTCAGTCGCTGGAATGCCGTCCGCAGGCTCGAGCTCGCCAGCCAGGCGAAGCCGAGTGCACCAAGATGTGCCGGCCGAAAGTACTCCGCACCCTTCAACCCGAAATATGAATCGCCTGACAGCTCAGCGCCATTGAGGTCCAGCAGTTGGTAGCGATCGAGAGGAATCCTGGCGCCTGCATCGAACATGGATTCAGGATCGATGCCTTGTTCCCTGAACAGCGGTTCGGGATCGATTCCATAGCCTTCGAGTTGCTTCCAGAGCGCGCCCAGCGACGGGGCAAAAACGGACATGATTCAAGTTCCCGAAAAAGTCAAAAGCATCGCCAGCATTCTCACTGAGCTTGACCGATGCAGTCAAATCACGGTCCGTTGGGGTCAAGCGAAAAAATACCGCACTGCCTATAGTGCGTCTCGTAGATGTACCAGGGACACCGTAATGATTGATACAGACGATTTGAGTCCGGAACGAAAGGATTTGCAGCGCTCCGGGCCTGATACGAATGAAGCTCTGCTTCGTTCTGAAATTGGATTCTGGCGCGAAATGATCGCATCCAGCGAGGGAAAGCAGACACCCGAGTGCATCGAGCGGATGCACCACGCACTTGCCCTGGCGGAATCGAAGCTCAGGCAGCTGTTCGAAGTCCATCAAGAAGCCACCAGGGAAGAGGAAGACTGTCCCTCCAATGTTTATCGGTTGGACAAAACGCGCAGAACGCTGAGTTGAAAGCCATCGCCTGGTTGTCAAATGGCCTGTCAACAAACCGACCGATCCGGACAAGCGTATCTGGAGACGGATTCATATACTGAAATTCCAGGCTGATGCAGAGTCTGGTCGCTCCGAAAGTTGTGTGCATTGAGGGACAGAATTCTGTCCCTCCATTTTTTATAGGGAGGAAGAATCATGAAAAGAGCGCTCATCAATGGCTGGAACAGTTTTCTTAAACTCGTCAGGTTCCTGTTTTGGTACGCCGTCGTCGTGACCACAATCTTTTACCTGCTGCCCATGGTTGCCGTGTTCGTGGAAGGTCAATACGAGGCCATGAACGGAGCGGCCAAGTTTATCTCGATCCTCGGCTTCTTCTCCGTGATTGGCGCATGGCAGATCGTCAGCCAGAGAGACCGCTGGCGGGAATCACTGATGGGAAAACCCGCAGGGTAGGCGAAGAAACGGAACGGCACTGAGCCTGCCCGGCAAATCAACGAGCCAGCCTTTTCTATTTCGCGTCTTTATTCGATAATGCCGCAATGACCGCCAGGCATTGTGAAACATGTACCGCGTGTTGTGAGGGCTGGCTCACTTCCAAGCACATCGAAATGAGTCCCGGCAAACCCTGTACCCATTGCACGGCAAAGGGTTGCGCGATCTACGAAAACCGCCCCCAGGAGCCGTGTGTCAGTTTCAGCTGCGGGTGGTTGCAAAAGCCTGATATCTTTCCTGATCACATGCGGCCGAATGAATGCGGCGCGATCGTCCTCTGGGGCAAGAAATGGAATGAATGGAATGTGATACGAGCCGTTCCGACCGGCGAGCGAATCCCTGAAGACACCCTCGAATGGCTGAAAGCCTATGCCAGAGAGAATAATATTCCTCTCCTGTTCATTGAGAACATGTTCAAGGACGGAAAATACTACGGGCTCAGTCAGACCGGTTATGGTCCGCCGGCATTCACACACGCCGTCAAGAATGAAATTCATCCCGAGGATATTCTGAAGTTCTGAATATGCAATGCAGAGTTCGCCCACCGGTCTACACTTGAGGAATTGAACGATGTCCATGACTTCCCGCGAACGCGTGCTCACCGCCATTCATCATGAGCAACCCGACCGCGTTCCACTGGTTATCGGGGTCAGCAATGCCACCGGGATAAAGATGAAACCCTATCAGGGGATCAAGGACATCGCCGGGATACAGGCTCCGGATAATTACCTCTATGATTGGCCTGAGCTGGGGACGGCGGAAATTGACGAAGAAACCATGCTCCGCTTGCACAGTGACGTGCGCGGAGTGCTGGACCTGGAGCCTGAAAACGTGCGCAAGCAGAATCGTGAGCGCGCCCCGCACAGTGACTACTTTGATTCATGGGGCAGTGGACAGAAAGAAATCACACCAGGAGACTGGTTTCCTTGCATCCATCCTCTTTCGAAAGCTCAAACTGTAGAAGACCTGGACCTAAGCCAGAACTGGCCCGATATGAGTGATCCGACCCGTATCGCCCATGTACGGGAAACTTCCAGGCGCCTGGCGGAAGAGAATCAATTTGCCATTTTGGCAACGCCCTGGTTGCTGTTTCCCTTCGAGCGGGCCCTGGCCATGCAGGGCATGGAGAGTGACCATGTAGATATCATCAAAATTGGTGATGATTTGGGAACTCAGGAAAGCCTGATGATTTCACCGAAGATGTATCGTGAGATGCTCAAACCGATTCATGCGGATTTTATCAACTTCATAAAATCCCGGACGAAGGCCAAGGTCCTGTTTCACTCTGATGGTGACGTGGTTCCGTTGATCGAGGACTTTATTGAGATCGGTGTCGATATTCTCAACCCCATTCAGACTTCTGCAGGGTCCATGTCGGATCTGCCTTCACTGAAGAAACGATTCGGGAAGAACATTGTTTTTTGCGGCGGCATCGATTCACATCGTATTTTGCCTTTTGGCAGCGTAGAGGATGTACGTCAGGAGGTGCGGCGTGTCATACACACTCTCGGTCCGGGAGGGGGTTACCTGCTTGGCGCTGTTCACACCGTGATGAACGATGTCCCACCTGAAAATGTGCTGGCCATGGTGGATGCCGTCGAAGAATTCGGCCACGAGCACGCCTTGTGAGTCTGATCAGCGACGGCATCCACCGCCAGTTGCCTGAAATTCAGCGCGGTTCTATTCCAGAACGATGACTATTTTTCCTCGGGCGTGTCCTTTTTCCGAATACCGGATCGCTGCCGGAACCTCACTCAAACGGTACTGCCTGTCGATGACGGGGCTCACCTTTCCGGCCCTCATGAGGTCTCCCAGGATGGTTAGGTCTTCCTGGTGCAGTTGCGCCAGAAGCATGACGAACGTTTGGTCCACGAACGGTGACAACAGCAGTGCCTTGATTGGACGCATCAATGGCCCGATCCAGTCACCTGACGACCCTCCGACGATCACGAAGGTGCCTTCGGGATTCAATACGTTTCTGTTTTTCATCAATGAGTGATTCCCGACCATATCTACAATCAGGTCATATCGCTGCCCACTTTCGGTGTAGTCCTCCCGGGTATAATCAATAACGTGGTCTGCGCCGATGGACCGGACCATCTCGACGTTCCTCGTACTGCAAACGCCGGTTACCTCCGCGCCGAATGACTTGGCGATCTGCACGGCAAACGTACCCACGCCGCCCGACGCGCCGTTAATTAGTACTTTCTGCCCCGGCTTTATCTTCCCCTTGTCACGAAGCGCCTGTAATGCGGTGATGGCTGCTATCGGTACAGAGGCTGCTTCCTCAAATGTCACGTTATCCGGTTTCAGCACCAGCCCACGATCGTCGGGAACGGTTACATACTCGGCGAAGGCCCCGCTTCTGCCGCCAAATACCTCGTCTCCCGGCTTGAACTGCGTGACGTTCCAGCCAACCGCTTCGACCGTGCCCGCAAAGTCAACACCCAGTCGTGTGTCTTTAGGTTTGCCCACGCCGGATCCCATGCGCATGATGTACGGCGAGCCTCTCATGTAGTGCCAGTCCAGTGGATTGACGCCGGCCGCGTGAACCTTTACCAGGACTTCATTGTCCGCGGGGGTGGGTTTTTCAATATCTTCAAGTTCGAGCACTTCAGCTGAACCATAGCAACGGTAAAC
>CAMYKC010000190.1 GCA_947258865.1 uncultured Lysobacterales bacterium | reverse complement strand
ATTCCCCAGATCGCCATCGTGATGGGATCGTGCACCGCGGGTGGCGCTTACGTTCCGGCAATGGCCGACGAGTCCATCATCGTCAAAGAGCAGGGCACCATTTTCCTCGGCGGGCCGCCGTTGGTGCGTGCCGCGACCGGCGAGATCGTGACTGCGGAAGATCTGGGCGGTGCCGACGTGCATACACGCGAAGCCGGCGTGGCCGATCACTTTGCGCAGAGCGACCACCACGCGCTGAAACTGGCGCGACGTGCGGTAAGCCGGCTCAACCGGGTAAAACCGGCCTGCCTGGATATCAGTGAAGCGCGGGAGCCCCTGTACGATGCCAAGGAAATTTACGGCATAGTTCCGAAAGATGCCCGGCGTCCGTTCGAGGTGCGGGAAATCATCGCACGCATTGTCGATGCCTCGGTGTTCGACGAGTTCAAAGCCCGTTACGGCACGACCCTGATTTGCGGGTTTTCGCGCATCTTTGGCTACCCGGTCGGCATCGTGGCCAACAACGGCATCCTGTTCGGCGACTCGGCCCTGAAAGGCGCACATTTTGTCGAGCTCTGCGGCCAGCGCAAAATCCCGTTGGTTTTCCTGCAGAACATCACCGGCTTCATGGTCGGTAAACAGTACGAGGCCGAGGGTATCGCCAAGCACGGCGCTAAGTTGGTGACGGCGGTCTCCTCGGTGCAGGTGCCGAAGTTCACCGTGATCATCGGCAACTCATACGGCGCCGGCAATTACGGCATGTGCGGCCGGGCTTATGAGCCGCGCTTTCTCTTTACCTGGCCCAACTCGCGGATTTCCGTGATGGGGGGGGAGCAGGCTGCAGGCGTTCTGGCGCAGGTCAAACGCGACCAGAAGGAGCGTGCCGGCAAGGACTGGTCCGAGGCAGATGAGGTGGCGTTCAAACAGCCGATCCTGGACCGATACGAGGAACAGGGCCACCCTTATTACGCGTCCGCCCGCCTGTGGGACGACGGCGTGATCGACCCGGCCCAGACCCGGCAAGTGCTCGGACTTGCGATCTCGGCAGCGCTCAACAAGCCCATCGAAGACACGCAATTCGGCGTGTTCCGGATGTAGCCGGAGGGCAGTCTCATGTTCAGTAAAATACTGGTCGCCAACAGAGGTGAAATCGCCTGCCGGGTGATTCGCACGGCACGCCGGATGGGCGTGGCCACCGTGGCCGTGTATTCCGATGCAGACAGCGACGCCTTGCATGTGTCGATGGCCGACGAAGCCGTGCACATTGGGCCATCGCCGCCACGCGAATCCTACCTTCGGGGTGACAGGATCATCGACGCCTGCAGGATGACCGGCGCCGAAGCTATTCATCCTGGCTATGGTTTTCTCTCAGAAAATTCTGAATTTGCAGAACTTTGCAAAGAGAACGGTATCGTTTTTGTCGGCCCACCGGCCGCGGCAATAGAGGCAATGGGCTCCAAGTCGGCCGCAAAATCCATCATGGAGAAGGCTGGTGTTCCGCTGGTGCCGGGCTACCACGAGGCAGAGCAGTCACCAAAAAGGCTGGCCCGTGCTGCCGATGAAATCGGTTACCCGGTGTTGTTGAAGGCGGTAGCCGGGGGTGGCGGCAAAGGCATGCGGATGGTGCGGAATGCCACGGATTTCGAAGATGCCCTGGCCGCGGCGCAGCGCGAGGCCTCGTCCAGCTTCGGCAACGATGACATGCTGGTCGAAAAATACCTGGAGCAGCCCCGTCACGTGGAGTTCCAGGTGTTCTGTGACCGGCACGGCGAAGGGGTATACCTGTTCGAGCGTGACTGTTCCGTGCAGCGCCGTCACCAGAAAATCATTGAAGAAGCGCCGGCGCCGGATATGACACCCGAACTTCGGCAACAGATGGGGCAGGCTGCCGTAACAGCAGCCCGGGCCATCGATTACGAGGGCGCCGGAACGGTTGAATTTTTACTCGATCGCGATGGGTCCTTCTATTTCATGGAGATGAACACCCGTTTGCAGGTCGAACACCCGGTGACCGAGATGATCACCGGTCAGGACCTGGTCGAATGGCAGCTGCGCGTGGCTGCCGGTGATGCACTGCCTTTGAAACAGGCAGCGCTGCAGATCCGGGGGCATGCCTTCGAGGCCAGGGTCTATGCCGAGGATCCGGATAACGATTTTCTGCCAGCCACCGGTGTGCTGAGCTACCTCGAGCCGCCGCGGGAAAGCGAACACGTACGGGTCGATACCGGCGTGCTGCAAGGGGACGAGGTCAGTGTCTACTACGACCCGATGATCGCCAAGCTGGTGGTTTGGGACGAAAACCGCGAACGGGCGCTGAGCCGGCTGGCCAGGGCCCTGTCGCAATACCGGGTCAGCGGGCTGAGCACGAACATTTCTTTCCTTTACAACCTGGCCACCAGCCGGCCGTTCCGGGAAGCGGACCTCGACACGCACTTCATCGAGCGGCATCATGAAGCGCTGTTTCATGCCTCCGAGGACGACAGGATCCAGGACCTGCCGCTGGCCTCCCTCTACCTCTTGCTGAGGATGGAACAGGCCACGCGAGCACGGGCAGGGGATCGTGACCCCTGGTCGCCCTGGAATGCCTCGACTGCCTGGCGCCTGAACGAAGCGGCCATTCACAGCGGCGCAATCGTTCTGAATGGAACGGAATACGAGGTGCCGGTGGTGGAAATCGGCAGCGGTGAGAACCGGCGCTTCCGGATCACGGCAGTCGGCAAGTCCGTGATGGCGAGCGGCCACCTCGATGGCAATGAGTTGTACGCCGATATCGACGGGCACCGACAGCGCGTGACCGTCGTTCCCAATGAAGGCAGGTTCACACTTTTCAGCCAGAGCGGTTCGATGCAGTTCTCGTTGGCGCAACCGGATTATGGCGAGGATGATAGCGGTTCTGTCGCGGGCGTGTTCACCGCACCGATGAACGGTGTTGTCGTGAAACTGTTGGTGGAGCCGGGCTCAAGAGTCGGGAAAGATCAGCCGCTGCTCATCATGGAAGCGATGAAGATGGAACACACGATCCGTGCGCCCCGTGAAGGGGAAGTCACTGAGATTTATTTTGCCGCCGGCGACCAGGTCATCGGTGGCGAAGAATTGCTGAATTTCATCCCGGCCGAGGACGATTGAACCAACAAGAAGTCAGAGCCCCATTCAGAAAATTCAAGGATTTTTTCTACCGTTCAACCGGTTTAATTCTTACAGTATGTGATACTATATGACCATAGACATGACCATGGTCTGATAGAATGATGCAAGGAGCACAGCATGAAAACCATGAAAGCTTCCGAGTTTAAAGCCAAGTGCCTGAAACTGATGGATAAAGTACAAAAAACTGGTGAAGAAATCGTGATCACCAAGAATGGCAGGCCCGTCAGTAAGCTGGTGCCCTACCGGATTAAAAAGCATTCTTTGCTGGGACTGCATGAGGGCAAGATCAGCAGTGGTGACAAAGACATCTTTTCCACCGGTGAATCCTGGGACGCGGCAGAGTGATCGAGCGATGATATTACTGGATACACATGTCCTGGTCTGGCTCGATGAGGCCAATCCCCGGCTGGGGGATGAATCGCTTAGCCAAATCGACGCAGCCTTTCATTCCGGAGATCTGGCGGTATCTGCGATCAGCTTTTGGGAAGTTGGCATGTTGATCGTCAAAGAAAGGATCCGGCTGGAGATGGATCCGGTTGTCTGGAGGAGCGATTTGTTGGAGCAGGGCCTAATCGAGTTTCCGGTTAGCGGCGAAATCGGCATCCTAGCGGCAGGTCTGAGAAATTTTCATGGCGATCCGGCTGACCGCCTGATTGCCGCAACCGCCTTGAAGAATTCAGCGGCTCTTATGACAGCGGACTCTGGCTTGCTGTCCAGCGCGTTGGCGAGCAAGCGCCTGGATGCCCGACGTTAGATTTCCAGGTCAGGCAACTACCCGGTCTTCGCGCAGGGCGCGGATTTCCGCCGCGCTGAAACCGCATTCCTTCAGGATTTCGTCGCTGTGTTCACCCGCTTCGGGTGGAGGTGATGGTATGGATGGTTCGGTCCGGCTGAAGTGAGGCGCGGGGGCAGGCTGTTGTACGCCACCGATTTTTTGGAATGAACCCCTGGCAGTATTATGCGGATCGGCTGGCGCCTCGCCGGCGGCCAGAACGGGCGCCACGCATGCGTCCGCATCCCTGAAAATCTCCATCCATTCGTCACGCTTTCGGGTCAGGAATATGTCTTCGAAACGTTTTTTCATGGCGGGCCATTGCCGGGTATCCATCTGGCGTGGAAGCCCGGACGGGTCCAATCCCAGGCCTTCCAGCAGCAAGGCGTAAAACTGTGGCTCGATCGCGCCGACCGACAGATACTTGCCGTCACGGGTTTCATACACGCCGTAAAAATGGGCGCCGCCGTCCAGCAGATTGACACCGCGCTGTTCCTGCCAGATCCCAGCGGCGCGCAAGCCGGAAAACATGGTGGCGAGTACGGCCGGGCCTTCCACCATGCTGGCGTCGATCACCTGTCCCTGGCCCGACTGCCGGGTTTCCAGCAGCGCGCAGACCATACCGAAGGCAAGCAGCAGCCCGCCGCCGCCCATGTCCGCGACCAGGTTGAGTGGCGCACGTGGTGTTCCTTCGGCGCGGCCGAGCATGCTCAACACGCCGGAAAGGGCCAGGTAGTTGATATCGTGCCCGGCTGCGCCGGCCATTGGCCCGATTTGTCCCCAGCCGGTCATGCGGCCGTAGACGAGTTTCGGGTTGGCCTCGAGACAGGCCTCCGGTCCCAGACCCAGGCGCTCCATCACACCGGGACGGAAGCCTTCGACCAGTCCGTCGGCTGTAG
>CAMYKC010000189.1 GCA_947258865.1 uncultured Lysobacterales bacterium | reverse complement strand
TTTCCCCACAGGCGGGCCAGCCGACCTCGGAAAAGTTGTCACCAAGCAGCCACAATGCCGGCCACATTCCCTGTCCTTCAGGAAGCCTGACCCTGATATCGATCCGCCCCTGGCTGAAACTGACCTTGTCCCGGGTCACGATGCGAGAAGAGGTATAGTCGCGACCCTCATGGAGCTCGTTTTTTGCAGAAATCACGAGGTATCCATCCCGCAGCTCGGTATTGCGCGGCAGATAGTGCTGCAATTCCTCATTACCCCAGCTGTTGCCACCCGTTCCTGTTTCGTGGCTCCAGTTGGCTTCGCTCAAGGTGTGCCCATTGAACTCATCACGCCAGACCAGTTTCATGCCGGGGTAGGAGTCCGGTGAAATAAACCCGCCTGCGGGAATGCGGCCGGTTTCAGTCATCTGCGCAAGGCAAATACCCGGTACGAAGACCAGGCAAGCCGTAAGAACCATGATCGAGCGCTTCATTACGGTCAATTATCGGCTTTTCCGGGCCTGCATCCAAATGCCGGCCCGGGCGCCTCTTATGGATACAGATTCAATTAAAACCTTAAAGGAGAATTGTCATGGTTGCTGAACTGATCCCCATCGTGCTGTTTATCGTGACCGGTATTGCCGTACTGGGCTATTTTTACTGGAACCACAAGAACCGCGCTTCCATCATGGAAACCGTACAAAAAGCGCTGAAACAGGGTGGGGAACTGACGCCCGAATTGCTGAATCAGCTCGGCGCAGCGGTGAATCCCAGGGTAAAGGACATGCGCCGGGGTATCGTATTTCTCTCGCTTGGTGTTGCCGGTCTGCTATGCAGCCTGTTTTTTGCCGAAGCCGATGTCGTCAACGGTATCCGCGCAGGTTCCGTGTTCCCGCTGATGCTCGGTATCGCCTTCCTGCTAGTATGGAGGCTCAACCAGGATTGAGAGCAGTAGCCGATGATTTCCGATCTGGAGCTGGTGACCCGTGTCACCGGCTCAAACGACCAGGCAGCGTTTCAGCAGCTGGTGGAACGGCATCAATGCGCGATCCGACGATTCCTGCGGCGCCTGCTGGCCGGCGACCACGGCACGGCGGACGACCTGGCGCAGGAGACATTCCTGGTGGCTTACCGAAAATTGCAGGCCCTGAAGTCCGGCAGCAGCTTCGTTTCCTGGTTGCACACCATCGCCTACCGGCAGTTTCTGAGTTTTACGCGAAAACATTCGCGCCAGCAGGTGATGGCGGAGCCACCGGTGCAGAGCGTCGATAACCGGCAGGCCGTGGATGCCGAAATCCTGGTGCCGCGGCTGATGAGGCTGGTGAGCATCGAAGAGCGCAGCTGCCTCACACTTTCCTATGCGGCCGGGATGAGCCATCCTGAAATCACGGAAATCACCGGGATGCCGCTTGGCACTGTGAAATCACATATTCAGAGAGGCAAGCAAAAATTACAGCGATGGCTGGAAGAACATGATCATTCCATTCCCAAAGACAGTGAAGATAACAGGGCTCGTACACAGAAGGAGGCGCGTCGTGCCTGATTCATCCTTTGATCGGTCCCTCGAGGATCTGCTGGAATACAGCGACTCGCCGGAGCCTGAAAAATTCGTCATTGACGTCATGCAGGGGGTGCGGCGCCAGCACAGAACGCGAAAATTGATTCTTTCTGTTTTCAGCCTTATCGGTGCGGTGTTCGGCCTGGTGGGAGCGATGTTGCTTTCGGACCGGATCACCTGGCTTTTCACCGAGGCACTGTCTGCAACCGGGGTCATGCAGATCGTCCTTGGCATCATCGCGGCGCTGGCTTTTTATACCTGGTTTATGAACGAGGACCTGGGTGTAGTCGGCTAAAAAAAGTATATACTTAAGATAGCCATGCGCCGTATTATTTTTATCATCATCATCGCACTGGCCGTCCTGGTTATCGTCACGGCTGGCGCCGCCTGGTACCTGCTTGGTAATGAAGCCTTCCTGAAATCACAGATCGGTAAAATCGCCCTCAAACAGACGGGCCGTGAATTGGCCGTTGACGGCCCACTACGGCTCGACCTGGGCCGTGAAACGACAGTCGAAGCCCACGGCATCCGTTTTCAGAACGCCGAGTGGGCAGAGAAGCCCGACATGGTCAACCTCGGCCGCCTGTCGGTGACCGTCGACCTGCCCAGCCTGTTCGCTGATACACCTGTCATTCCGGAACTGGCGATCGAAGATTGCAGCATTTTCCTGTTGAAGAGCTACACGGGCAAAGCCAATTGGGATGTGCTCCCGGAACCGGAAGCCAAGCAGGAGCCGCCGCCTCCACGCGAGGGCATGCTCGTGCTGCTGGAAGATCTGCTGATCAGGAATTGCAGGCTCGAACTGGATGCGCCGGAGCGTGAACGCCCCCTGGTCATTGAAACCGAGGAAATTTCGCTGCAGCTCAATGAGGAAGGCCGTGCACAGTTCGCAGGCGCGAGCCGCGTCAACGATGAAGAACTTTCTTTTTCCGGATGGCTCGCCCCGGTTACGGCTTTCAGGCTGGGTGGCGCCCTGGAACATGAATTGCAGCTGCGCCTCGGCGACATCCAGCTGCGCAGTTCGGGCTCTCTGGAAGATGCTGCCACTATGGCAGGCGCCAACATCAGTACCCGCTACAGCGGACCCGAAATTAACCAGGTGCTGAAAACCCTGGCCCTGCCGCCATTGAGCGAGGGGGCGTTCGATTTCCGACTCGATCTCGACTCCGAAGGCGCAATGACCCAGCTGAACGTCCAGGGCGACCTCGGCAGTCTCGACATCAGCGCATCCGGCCAGCTCGACCGCCTTAAGGAGCCACAGTCCGGAGATGTGCGCTTCGAAGTGACAGGACCCAACCTCGAAGCGCTCGGTGCCGCTCTCGGCGTGATCGGCCTGGTACCAGAACCTTTTTCTGTGAAGGGCGATGCGACATTCAAAGATGGCATCATAAAAGCCCAACCTCTGGTAGCCGAAACCTCGGAGGACCGCGTCGAGTTGAACGGTGTGCTTGGTCGGGCGCCCAAATTCGCAGATTCCGACCTCGACATCACATTACATAGCAATGAAATCGGCCGCTGGGACAGCCGCCTTGGTCTGCCGACAGGCATGTTGGGCTCGCTCGAATTGAATGGTCAGCTCACCAGTGACACTGCCGGCATTTTTTCGACCCGTGCAGAATTGAAGCATGGGGGCGGGCTGATCAAGGCCAGTGGCGAGCTGGGCACTCTGAAGGGTGTACTGCAACCGGATCTCGAAATCGAAGCCCAGTCCCCAGACCTGCAGGTGCTGGGTACGGCCGTGGGAATAGACAACCTCCCATCCGCGCCGCTTGATCTCAGCGGGCACATCAGGATTTCCGAGCAGCAAATCCAATTGGAAGGTGTAGACGTCGACCTTGGCGGCCACCGTACCCTGATTGACGGGCTTGTCAGCCTGCCGGACAACTACAGCGGCAGTAAGCTCGACGTCAGGTTCGAAAGTCCCGATATCGCCGAATTGGGCCGCTTGTTTGGCCGAGAAGGTTTCCCCTCGCAGCCAGTTAAGCTGAACATCGGATTGCAGCCTGAAGGCGCAGGTTTGGCGTTCCTGATCAGCGACGGCGATATGGGCGATATCAACCTGGAGGTCGACGGCCGTATCGAGGATCTGGAAAATCCCCTGAGCATCGATGCCAACTTCGATATCCGCCTGCCCCGGCTCGATGTGCTCGATTTCCTTTTGCCGGACTTCAAGCTGCCCAAGGCGCCGTTCACGGCCCGCGGCATCGTCAGGAGTTCAGAGCAGGAAATCAATTTGGAGGGCATAGCCCTCGACCTTGCCGGCCACCACACCCTGATCAACGGGCTTGTCAAACTGCCGGACAACTACCGCGGCAGTAATCTTGACGTGAAATTCGACAGCCCCGATATCGCCGAACTGGGCAACCTGTTCGGCAAGGACGGCTTGCCTGCGCAGCCGGTCAAGCTGAACATCGGATTGGAGCCTGTGGGCCCGGGTTTGGTGTTCCAGGTAAGCGACGGCGATATGGGCGATATCAACCTGGAGGTGGGCGGCCGTATCGAGGATCTCGATAATCCACTGGGCGTCGACGCAGAATTCGATATCCGCTTGCCTCGATTCGATACACTCGCTGTCCTGTTTCCTGTCCTGATTACGGATATCGATCTGCCCAGGGAACCGTTCACGGCCAGTGGAATTCTGCGCAACGGAAAGAATCAGACCGGACTGGAAAATGTCCAGTTGCAGCTGGGTCAGAACAAGGCCAGTATCGACGGAAACATCAAGCACGATAACCATTTTCAGCTTTCCATCAAAGTCAACGGTCCGGATGCTTCAAAGTTGGAGGTATGGGTTAAACAGCCATTGCCACCGGAGTCTTTCTCCGTTGCAACAGGGCTGACCGGAAGTCCCTCGGAATTCGAGTTCAGCGATTTGAACCTGAGTCTTGGCAGGAGCACATTGGCTGGCCAGCTGAATATCGGGCTGGGAGAGCTCACCCGGATATCCGGAGCATTGAACTCCCCGCTCCTGGATCTGAGCTGGTTACAACCTGGTGAGGAGAGTGAAGAACCCCCGCCACCTGCGCAACCGTCCGACTATGTATTCGACGATACGCCGGTGATGCAAGCCGCAGACCTCGGTCTTGATGTCGACATGAAACTGAACGTGGCTCGTCTCGACCTCGGAAACACCGAAGTGGTCGAATTCGAACTCGGCGTGGTACTTAACCCGAACTACCTGGAAATCAATCCCTTCTCACTCCGTGGCAGGACTGGCGGCGAGATTTCCGGCATGGTTGCACTCGACAGCCGTGGAGCCAAGCCGAGTTTTAA
>CAMYKC010000188.1 GCA_947258865.1 uncultured Lysobacterales bacterium | reverse complement strand
GCGTGATGTCGAAAACCCAGGCCAGGACGACAGCCACCGGAAATCCCAGGAGAAGAACGGTCAATATCCCCTGCATGATCCACGGGGGCGCCTCGAACGCATCCAGAACGATCTCGGCCACCTGAACCAGCAGCCAGGCGCCGACGCCATAGGGAATAGCGACCTGGAGAACGCGTCGTCGCCAAACCTCTCTGAAAAACCCTGTGATTTTTCGCAAACCTTCGGTCAAGCTGCACTCCTGCGCGAAAGCACAAGCGACTCCTGATTGCATTGAACCAGGCAATCCAGGCCTGGATGTTGTTCTAATAAACCAATGAAGTGTAACAAATGCCGTTCTGTTTAGAGTACTTATTGATTTACCATGCACGTCGGACCCTGGCGGCCTCGCTGGATTGAGATGGCAACAGACAGGAAATACATCGTACGCGACGAAATTCTGCGGGCCATGGCCGATGACATCGTTGTTCTGACCGGCAATGCGCGCCTTTCGCGGGCGCTGTTGGCCGACTATGAGCACTGGATGCTCGATGAGGGAAAAGACGCCTGGCCAACCCCAAGCGCTTTGCCATGGAGCGTATGGTTGCTGAAGGCCTGGGAGAATGCTGCACTTCATTCCGCTGCGCCATTGCCGCGGCTGCTTAGCCCGGAGCAGGAAAACCAGGTCTGGGCATCGATCATCCGGGCAGACCATGCCGGCCTGCTTCGCGTGGAAGCGACCGCCCAGCGGCTCAGAGCAAGCTGGAAGCGAGTTCAGGAATGGGAACTTGATCTGAATGACTATCGCTTCAGGGGTGCCGAGAACGCCGAGGCATTCAAGCGTTGGGCCATCGAGTTCCGTGCCTTGTGCACCCGAAACGGTTATGTTTCAGAATCTGAAGTTCCGGGTTTGCTGGCTTCCCTGCTCCCGGGTAACAGCTATAAGCCGCCTGGCCGCATGATCCTGACCGGGTTCTATGAAATGACACCCGTGCAGGCCAGATTAGTGGAAGTTCTGAGCCGGGCCGGTAGTGAAATCAGCTGGGCGGAAATCCGCGGCAGGAAAGGCGTGATAAGCCGATTCTGTGCGAATGACGCCCATCATGAGATGCAGAGTTCGGTACTGTGGGCCCGGAAAATCCTGTTGGAATCACCCTGGGCGCGGATCGGTATCGTCGTTCCGGACCTGTTGTCCAGGCATTCACAGCTGGGACACCTATTGGCAAAAACCCTGGATCCGGTCTCGTTCCAGCCGGGCAGCATGAGCGCTGCGAGGTCGTGGAATATATCACTGGGCCGGAATCTGGGCGATTACCCCATCATCAAAACGGCGCTCCAGCTTTTGACGCTCATGCATAATCCGGTGAGGACAGAAATTCTTGGCGCCTTGCTGCTTTCACCGCATTGGGGCTTGCCGCGTAATTTGGAACGCCAAACGGCGGAACTCAGCCGGCGGGCGCTGCTCGATAACAAGATTCGCAGCATCGGTGATACAGGTATATCGCTCAGCTCCATACACTATTACGCAAGTCAGAGAGATGAAGAAGGCGAGCGCAAACCCTGGTCATGTGATCAATTGGCTGCGCGGTTGGCCAAGATCATTAAACAATCCAGGGGATTGCCGGGAAGAGCGGCGAGTGGCGAATGGGCCGGGCATTTTGCAAATTGGCTGAGCAGTTCGGGCTGGGCCGCCGGGCGTGCGCTCGACAGTAACGAGTACCAGGCAGTGGAAGCCTGGCACAAGCTGCTGTCTGACTTCAGCAGCCTCGGCGATTTCGCGGATCCGATGCTCCGCAGCGATGCGTTGGCGCTGCTGGGCCGCCTTGCCAGCGAAGCGATATTTCAGCCCGGTACGGGTGCTGCCCAGCTCCAGGTGCTTGGCCTCTATGAAGCCAACGGGCTGACCTTCGATTACCTCTGGGTGATGGATTTGCACGATGGCGCATGGCCTCCGGCGCCGCATCCGGACGCTTTCATTCCACTCAGCCTGCAGCGGGAGCGACTGATGCCGCACTGCGATCCGGACCAGGAGCTTGAGCTGGCCGCATCGATGACGGCTCAACTCCAATCCGCAGCCCCAGAAGCCGTGTTCAGCTATCCAGGTAAGGACGGCAATGAAGTTCTGGCCTGCAGTCCGTTGATCGAGCATCTTCCACAGGCAGAAACAGACGGTATACCGCAATCACACGAACCGGGATGGCAGCACCGGATTCGAACTTCGGCGAGCCTGGAAGTCATACCGCGAGGCGCAGCTATCACCCTGCGCGAAGCTGAAAGCTATGGGGGCAGCCGCATTTTCAAGAACCAGGCCGACTGCCCATTTCGCGCTTTCGCCGAGCACCGGCTGGGGGCAAAGCCGCTGGAGCGCCCGCAGCTTGGTCTCGGCCCCATGCGACGCGGAACGCTATTGCACAAAGCGCTCGAATTGCTGTGGCGGGAATTGAAGACGCAGGCAAACCTGCTCGTCCTGACCAACGAAGCATTGGGCTCCATGGTCCGTGCAACGATCGACCAGGCGATCGAAATGCAGCGCAAGCGAAGCTTTCATACCCTGACCGACCGGTTTTCCGATATCGAGGCTGAACGCCTGGAGGGACAGGTACTTGAATGGCTGGAGCTCGAGCGGCAGCGCAGCCCATTCACCGTGGTCGGCTTCGAGGAGGAGAAAATCGTCGACATCGGCGGCGTCCGGTTGCGTGTGTTCATAGACCGCATCGATGAACTGGAAGACGGCCGCAAAGTAATCGTTGACTACAAGACCGGGACCATCTCGTCTTCCGGCTGGTTCGGTGAGCGGCCGGACGACCCCCAACTGCCGGTATACAGCGTAGCCTGTGTTGATGAGACGGTGGCGGCGGTGGCATTCGGCCAGTTACGGTTCGATTCCATCCGTTTCAATGGCGTGGTCAGTGAACCGGGTATTCTTCCGGGATTACCGGTCAATCGAAAAGGGCCGCAAAAAGAGGCGACCGAGACCTGGCCCCAGGTGTTGACGGAATGGTCCGATGTCCTGCATCGGCTCGCCTCCGGGTTCAGCAGCGGCGCAGCACAGCTCGATCCCAAGAATGGCCTGAAGACCTGCGAGAACAGCTATTGTGAACTGGCTCCTTTGTGCCGCATTCACGAACAGGGAGGCCGTGGTGACCGGTAAAAGGCCCGCAGACCACGCGCAACGCCGGCAGGCGCTCGACCCCGGGCAATCCTTTATAGTCCAGGCGCCGGCCGGCTCCGGCAAAACGGGCCTGCTGACACAACGCTTCCTGAAGCTGTTGACGACTGCCGAAAGTCCCGAGGAAATCGTCGCCATCACCTTCACTCGCAAAGCCGCCGCGGAGATGCGCAGCCGTGTGCTGCAGGCCCTCGCGGAGGCCACGGAGAAAGAGCCGGAGGACGCCTATGCACGGCAAACCTGGCTACTTGCGCAGGAAACACTGGCCCACGCCGAATCAGGAGGCTGGAATCTGCTGAACAATCCGCAGCGCCTGCGCATCCGGACGATTGATTCGCTGTGCCAGTACATTGCGCGCCAGATGCCACTTCGTTCCGGTTTCGGCGATGCGCCGGGGCCGATCGAAAATGCAATGCCGCTCTACCGGGAGGCCGCGTTGTCGGTCCTCGGCGAACTCGAGTCGGGAACGGCGTTGGCCGGGGCCCTGGCGATCCTGCTGACCGAGCTGGACAATAATCTGGACGGACTGCAAACGTTGATCGCGGACATGTTGGGTAAACGGGATCAGTGGCTGCGGCACATCGTTTCTCCGGACAGCCGGCATAAGATCGAAGGTGTATTGCAGCAGGTAGTGGAAACACATCTTGCCCGTCTGCAGACGCCTTTTTCCGGCAGCGTGGCTGAGCAGTTGCCGCAGTTAGCTCGCTATGCAGCGGACAATGTTGCCCCGGATCATGTGCTGGCACCCTGCCGGGATTTACAAAAAATTCCGGATGCCGATAGTGCCAGCTTGCCGGCCTGGCAGTCGCTGGCGGACCTGCTGTTGACGGCCGGTGGTACATGGCGAAAAAGCGTCGATGCGCGGATCGGATTTCCGCGAGGAGACGGCAAGGCGGGTGAAATGAAAGCCGCAATGTCCGATTTGCTGGAGCGGCTTCGCCCGGACACAAGCCTCGAAGACTTGCTGCATGGGCTTAGAAAACTGCCCCAGCCTGCCTACCCCGACGAGGACTGGGCACTGATCCAGGCGCTATTCACCGTTTTGCGGGCGGCGGTCGCTCATTTGAAAGTGGTTTTCAGCGAGCGCGGCAAAGTGGATTTTTGCGAGACAGCCCTGGCTGCGCAGGAGGCGCTGGGAGCGCATGACAATCCGACCGACCTCGCCTTACGGCTGGATTACCAGATCAGGCACTTGCTGGTGGATGAATTTCAGGATACCTCTCAGAACCAGTATCAACTTTTTCAACAACTCACGGCGGGCTGGCAGCCGGGCGACGGCCGCACGCTCTTCCTGGTCGGTGATCCCATGCAGTCCATTTATGGATTTCGTGAGGCTGAGGTCGGCCTGTTCCTGGACGCCTGGCAGGGTCGCCTGGGTGATGTCGAGCTACAGCCATTGCGGCTTTCGGTCAATTTCCGCTCCAACCGGGGCGTCATCGACTGGGTTAACCTGCAGTTTCCCAAGGTCCTACCGCCGGCCAGCGACAAGGTCACCGGTGCAGTCAGCTACGCGGCTTCCGAGGCGTACCATTCCGCCGGCACAGAACCCGCGGTCATTGTGCACCCCTCCATCGGCCGTGACGACGTCGAAGAGGCCCGGGATGTTGTCGATATCATTCAGCGGCGGAAGGAGGCCGACCCGCTGGGCACCACAGCGGTGCTCGTCCGCAGCAAATCACACCTGAAGACGATCACGCTGCTGCTTCGTGAA
>CAMYKC010000187.1 GCA_947258865.1 uncultured Lysobacterales bacterium | reverse complement strand
CCTACCTGATGGTGTTGTATTTGAGCAGGTTCCATCATCCCTCAATCCGCGGTGGACGGAGCATGCGCGTGCTTACTATGCATTCAAGATGATGGGCGCGCTGGATCAGACACATAAAGCCTTATTTGATGCAATGCATCTCAAGCGCGAGCGATTAACCAGCCTCGATACGCTCGCCGAGTTTGCCACGGGCCTGGGGCTCGACGAAAAACTGTTTAGAGAAAACTATTTTTCATTCCCGGTTGAAACCCAGATTCGAAAAAATATCCAAAAAGAAAAGCGCTATGGCCATCGTGGCGTACCCGCGGTTATTGTCAATGGCAAGTATCTGGTATCGGCGTCACTGGCTGGAAGTAACGAGCGCATGATTCAAATTATGAACTTCCTTGTCGCGGAAGAACTGGCGCAGCAATAAATCCGACAGTCAATTACCTGTTTGCGAGAGGTCCACTGCTATTTGCTGTTTTAACTGCAGGCATGCCCAGGCCCCGGCTAACCGGTGCTCCAGCCGAAGCGGGCGATCGCGATATTACCCTTGCCATGGTATTCCAGCGATTCACATAAATCCTGGATTAACAGCAGGCCGCGGCCGCTCAGGGCGGTAGCGTCGTCAGGCGGCGAGTTGTGATTTTCGAAATCGAAGCCGTTGCCACTGTCCTCGATGCGAAGCAATATACTGCGCCGACCTGACTCCTGCTCGACCGACAGATTAAAAATTACGTAGCCACTATCGAGATTGGCAAGCCGACTTTCACGTGTCTGGAAGTAGACCTCGAAACCTGCGGGATCGGTTTTTAAATTGGAATCAAGGCCCAGTACGCCATGATCGAGAGCGTTGATATACAGCTCGGTCATAACCGTGAATAATGATTGGCGCTCGGCTTCCAGTTCTTCCATCTCCATAAGGTAGTTAACCAGAATCGGGACCGGATTGGTTTCGCGCAGTCTGGCTCCATTAAAGCGCATCGACAGTTTCCATTCACCGCGATCACCGAGCATGTACTTCGACGGTTTGATGTAGTCATGCACTTCTATTTCGGGCAACACATCGTGGACGCAGGTAATCTCGACCAGTGTGACGTCGTCGGCCTGGGTGGTGTTATCGCCACAAAACTGATCGAGGTCATCGAACACCTGGTCGAATATTGTGTTTTTTGGCGCATTTGAAATCGATGCTACCAGGCGATCACTGCCGAATTCCTGATCCTGCCCATTGCGGGCTTCGGTTAAGCCGTCGCTATGCATCAATATCTTGTCGTTGTAAGCGATTGGGGCATATTGCAACATTTCCTTGGGATCTATAACTGCCTCGACACCAAGGGGTAAACCGGTAGATGTCAGGCGGTGCTTGATCTGGTTGGTTTCTCCATCGACGATTATTACGTCCGGCATACCGGCATTGAACACGCGCACATGTTCGAGGTCATGGTTGACGACAACCAGTTGGGCACCAAAGAACATGCCGACGGGCAGCATTGACTTCAATTTCTTATTAATACCGGTGAGTATTTCTTCGGGGCTGAATCCCTTGGTGGTCATGGCACGAAATACCTCTGACACCGGCATCGCGCCGAGCGCGGCGAGCAGTCCGTGCCCGGTGAAATCTCCGGTCAGAAAAAACAGGTCTCGTGAAGGTGAGTATGCAGATAAAACCATGTCACCGCTGAAGATACCGGCAGGGCGCACGACCTGTCGCAGATACGGATTCTCGATGTTGGAGCTCTGTATTGCATTAATGAACACGGACTCAGCGATTTCCTGTTCACGGTGAATCATGCTGTACATGCCTTGCACTTCGCGATTTAGTGCGGCAATACGCTGCATCGAGCGAATTTTACTCTTCAGGATAATGTTATCGTAAGGCTTAATCAGGAAATCATCGCCACCGGCCTCGATACACTGCGCGAGCGCTTCCTCATCACTCATCGCAGTCAGGAAAATGACCGGGACACGTGTGTGCAAGCTGCGCCGTATCCACTCGAGCACCTCGAGACCGCTCATTTCCGGCAGATTCCAGTCCAGTAAAATGAGATCAAAGTTTTTGGCCTGCAGGGCGCGGATAAACTCGGGGCCATTGGCGTAGACATCAACCGCGTAACCTCCGTCCTGCAGCCAAAGCTCCAGAAGGGATGACTGGTCTTCGTCATCCTCCAGAATACCGATCGTAATCTTGCCCAAAGTCTGGTCACTCCCGTGACGACTATTTTGAGTAACGAAATTATAGTATCCGTCGACAACCGCTTTATTTTCAAGCTTTTTTTATTTTTTTCCCCTGCATGAAAACAGAGTTTGACCCTTGAAATAGGGGCTCGGCGCGTCTCCCCCGGACTCCAGCGCCGTCAGCATGGTCATGGTGGAAAGCGCCTTTTATTCCGGGCTGACGAAGACGCTCCCGGGGATATTCCGAATACCAATGGACTGACCGCAAGCGTAAAAAGTGGTTACGACGGCATTAACCGAAAATCTTCTTCATTAACGGCGACATCTTACACATGCCGGCCATCGCCGTGGTAGTCAACAGGCCGGCCATCATCGCGCCGGTGACGCCACATGTAAGGGTGTCCTGGCCTGTGAGCCACAGCCCGGGAATCCGTGTGCGGGGGCCCAGCCAGTCCTGTTGCAGGCGCTCCGGGGTATGATCCAGGCCATAGAGCTCACCATGTTGGTAGCCGCTGAACCATTCGGTCGACAGGGGCGTCGACACCTCGTAATAGTCCACCCTGCCCTCCAGTTGCGGCAGCTTGTCGTAGAGATGCCTCAGCAGCCGCTCGCCGAGTTCGGATTTATATTCCTCGTAATCGTCACCGCGTTTGCCCCAGGTCGTGCCTTTCCATTTTTCGAACTGCTCGTAGGGCGCGGGCGCCACGATCTCGATCGTGGCCGTGCCCGGGTGCCGCCTCAGATAGTCAGGATCCTTGGCGGAAGGGAATGATATGTAAACCACCGGGAACGGCGCGTTCGGGTCCTCGAGAAATTCCTTGAGCGCCGCGTCGTAATCGTTGGACGGGTAGATCCAGAAATTGGTGCCTGGAAGACCAAGCTCCCGCGCCGTGGCCTGCAGGCCGATATAGACGCAAAGATGCCCGATACTCGGCCGCACTTGCGCCATCGAATCTGCATAACCCGAGTCCCGCACAACATCTGCGGGCAACAGATGTTTAAAGGTGTTTTCGATGCCGGCGGCAGACACCACGCAGGGACACTCGATGCGGTGCCCGCCTTTCATCTCGATGCCGGTCACCGCGCCGTCGTCAACCAGGATGCGTTTCACCAGAGCGTAGGTGAACACTTCACCGCCAGCCTTTTGAATTTTGGGGATAATGGTGTCGGCTATGCGCCAGGAGCCGCCGACCGGGTAGAAACCGCCGTACAAGTAGTGACGGGCGATCATCGCGTGCACCAGGAAAGCCGACTGCTTTGGCGGCAAGCCCATATCGCCCCACTGGCCGCAGATCGTCGCGATCAGGTCCTGGTTATCGGTCAGCTCGCTGAGTACGTCGTATGTTTTTTGGTAAATGTGGGCGGGCATCTTCCATTTCCTGTAGGGCGCGGAAACCGCACGCTGCCAGGGCTTCAGGAGTCGCTCCATGCCCAGCATGGACAGCGCGCCGCCCACACCGGCCAACAGCTGCATGTACTGGTCAATGGCCTGTTCTTCGGCCGGGAACTGCGCCACCAGGTTGTCCCGGAATTCCCGCTTGCCGGCGCGGGCGCAGAACACCTTGTCGCCGATATAGAAACGGTCGTACTCGTCATCCATCGGCGCCCATTCGAGCTGGCCGTCCGACAGGAAGTCGAACATCTTGCGGGTGCGGGTCTTGGCGCCGACATCGCCGATGTAATGCACCCCGACGTCCCACTCGTAGCCCTCGCGGTTATAGGAATGGGTATAGCCTCCGGCTGTGTAATGCTGCTCGAGCACACAGACTTTCCAGCCGAGCTCGCTCAGCAGAGCCGCCGTGGTCAGGCCACCGATGCCAGAACCGATGACCAGCGCGTCGTAATCAGGTGCAAGGCGTTTGGGACGGTAGCGATAGCCGATCCGCAGTGTACTGGGTTTCATATGGAGCCGGTCACGACATCATGGCTTGTGCATACGGCTGCACCCGGGCCCGGGCACGCGTAGTGCTGTCCAGGGCTTCAAGCCGGCCCACCCACTCCTGTATTCGCGGATAGTCGTTCAAAGGAAAGTCAATCGCGTGCACCTGCTCCATGTAAGCCAGGGCAAACACGTCGGCTGTAGACATTGCATCGTTGGCCAACCAGTCCGTGAACTCGAAACGGCGCTCCAGCGGCAAGAATTGCTGGTGGACAAAGTTTTCTGCTCTCTCGCAGGCAACGGGATCTGTCTCACCCAGGTTGGCTTTTGGCTTAATGATCTTCTCGAAGTAAATCTCGGTCAGCCAGCGGCCCGGATGACAACTGAAGAAAGTCATCCACTGGTCTACCCGGGCGCGTTCCAGCTTGTCGGCCGGGAACAGTGGTGATTTTTCAATGGTGGAAACATAGCGGCAGATGGCGCCGGATTCGCACAGGTACTCTCCGTCATGCTCCAGCACCGGCACCTTCCCGATCGGGGGCTTCTTCATGAAGCTTTCTGTCCGGTTTTCGCGTTGCATCAGGTCGACGAAACAGAACTCGTAATCGACACCGAGCGCTTCGAGTACATACAGGGTCTTCATCGTGTTCTGGGTAAAAAATCCGTGCAATCGGTACATGTAGCTCTCCTGAAATATAATTCGTGTTATAACTAATTTTCTGTCGTGAACTCAATGGCGCGGACGTCTAGCGCGAAGGGGCCGGCCGTTTTATCCGCCAGCATAAAGCCCATTTGCCCGATGTTGGCGGGCACCACCGGGCCGGCGTCCGGCA
>CAMYKC010000186.1 GCA_947258865.1 uncultured Lysobacterales bacterium | reverse complement strand
ACCCAGGTGTCGAGGTCTTTATAGAATGCCGCCAGGGACAGGTAGCCAATACCTTCCTCCAGGTATTTTTCAAAAGAAATGTCAAAGGCGTTGGCAATCCACGGGCGCAATGCCGGGTTACCGCCGCTGCCGCCCCAGGGCGAATTGTTGATGTCCGTCGAATCGCTCTTGCTGGAATCGAAACTCCATTCCAGGCTGGCGCGCATCTGGTCCATGCGGGCTCTCGCCAGCGTGCGCGCATAGGCGAAGCGCAGCAGGTTGTTGTTGCCGAAATCAAAAGTCAGGTTAAGGCTGGGCAGCCACCCGATGAAATCGTCACCACCCGTTACAGCAACCAGTGCAGTATCGCTACCCGTACCGGAAGCGGATTCCGCGAACGAACTTTGGTCAGTGTCAACCACCTGCACACCGAAGTTACCGTAAACCATGGTATTACCCACGTCGGTATCGAAATTGACCATCACGAAAGCGGTGGTCAGGTCTTCTTCGACGACCCAGCTCTTGATCACGACATCCGCATTGGGATTGCGGGTCAAGGCGTAAGTACCGTCAGCTATCGCGGCCAGCGGGTCATAGGTGACCATGCCTGGAATTCCGATGAAGGAAAGATTCGTGAAGCCCGTCGGGGTCGGCAGCGGGGCGATATTGGAACCGCTCGCCAGTGCCAGGAAGAATTCGTCGGCGATCTTGCCCTTTTCACGGGTTTGATAATTCAGGCCGAATTCGACACTGCTCAACCAATCACCGCCCACTGCATACTCGGCTCTCACGTCGAACACCGTCAGTTCGTCTTCGATGCTCGGGCTGTTGTTGTAGCCTAATTGTCCGCCCGGCACGATATCGCCGCCCCAACCCTGCGGGCTGGTCAGGAAGATCAGGTTCGGATCGGTATAGTCCAGGACGGATGAAAACAGCGCACCCTGGCCCGGGCGCATCTGAAAGCTCAAGTTGTCGGTAGCGCCTTCCCCATTCGGGCCGGTCCCGGAATACGTTTCCAGCAGGATGTCATCGCGCTCCATTTTCGAATAGCTCAGGTCCGTGGCCAGGATCCATTTGTCGTTGAGGTCGAACTGCATGTTCCAGCCAGCGGCGAACAATTCAGAGTTTCGATCATTGACGTCGTTACGCATCACGCCCTTGACGTTGCCGAATGTACCCTGGGTGACCAGGCCATCGTTGATGGTGTAACCATCCTGCAACTGGGCAGAGGACCACCAGAGCGGAAACTCGATACCGCGCAGCACCTGCTTCTCCTGGAAGTCGGTGTAGTACAGGTCGAGTGAGGTCCTGAAGGTGTCTTTCGGGGCCCACTCAAGGGTGCCGATGATGCCGGTACGCTCGAGGGTGTTGCTCTGAGCGAATGGCTTGGAGCCACCAATGACGGCGGCACTTTCCGGTCCTTCGGGATAACCCCAGGCGTTGTAACGCTCACTCTGTGTCGGCGTGTCCGCATGAGCAATACCGATCGCGATGCCGAGGGTGTCGTCATTGAACTGGTCGACGTAGGTGAAACTTCCGCGCCAGCCGTCATCGGGCGCATCGTCATTCAGTGCTGATATATCGTTCCACACATACCGGGCATTGGCTGCCAGGGCCTGTTTGCCATACTCGAGGGGGCGAATCGTCTGCAAGTCCACCGTGCCGGCCAGGCCCTGGCCCATCAGCTTGGCATTCGGCGTCTTATAAACCACCGCCGCGCTGATCATCTCGGAGGGATACTGGTCAAATTCGACGCCACGGTTGTCGCCTGAGCTCACCTGCGGCCGTCCGTTCAGCAGGGCAGTTGTGAAATCGGGGCCGAGGCCACGGACACTGAGCACCTGGCTGCGTCCATTGAGCCGCTGTGCCGTTACACCGGGCAGCCTTGCCAGCGAGTCAGTGATACTGATGTCCGGTAGCTTTCCGATTTCCTCGGCCGAGATCGCCTCGACAATGGAAGTGGAAGACTCCTTGATGTCGATGGAATTCAAGAGACCACGCCGGATACCGGTCACGATGACTTCTTCTGTGACCAACTCGTCACCGGCTGAATCATCAGAGACGTCCTGGTCCACATCCTGCGCCTGCAAATATGCCGCCGGGTAGGCTGCCAGCAACAAGGAAATTGTAGCTGCGAGTTCTTTGCGACGTATGACTTTCTTTGATTTCATGTCTTTCCCCGATCTGTTGTTTTGTGCCCTAACATGGATCTGCATGCCCGATTCTGGTGCATAACAGCGCACTCTATATTTCTTGGCTGTTGTTAGCAAACTTTATGCAATCGTATTCAAAAAAAATCAGGGAACTAAATGACGGGCGCTTTGCAGTGCTTGCCGATATAAGCCTGGTGCGTTGGCATGGCGTCGGTGGCTTCGCTGATGACCCGGCGAAGACTGGCCAGCAGTTTCTCTGAATCCACGTTTTTACGCTCATCCACCAGCGGATCGTAGCGCTGCGGCCAGTTGAGTTGCCCGATGTGCACCGCCAGCCAGCTCGGGTTCTGGAACAACTCCATGCCGTCGGTGACGAGCCGCCCATACCGCCGGAAGTGATCCATCTTGTATTGAAGCGTATCGGGCACCGGCATGTCAGCGCAGTAGCGCCACAGAGGTGCGTCGTCGCGCTCCGTGGCGTGATAATGCAGAATCAGGAAATCGCGCACCCGTTCGTATTCGTTGATCGTGATCCGGTTGTACTCCTGGATGGCTAGCGGGTCGAAGTTGCGGTCAGGGAATAAGGCGAGCAGGCGGGTGATCGCGGTCTGGATCAGGTGGATGCTGGTGGATTCCAGCGGTTCCATGAAACCGGCTGCAAGTCCTATAGCCACGCAATTCCTGTTCCAGAACTTCCGGCGCCGACCTGTCGTGAATCGCAAATGACGTGGCTCGGCCAGTGGTTCACCATCCAGGTTTGCAAGCAGCATCGCGGCGGCCTCATCGTCCCCGATATGCTGACTGCAGTACACGTAGCCGTTACCAATTCGATGCTGCAGCGGAATTCGCCACTGCCAACCGGCTTCATGAGCGGTCGAACGGGTATACGGTGTGAATGACCCTCCCGAAACGCAGGGCACGGCGACCGCCCGGTCACAGGGCAACCAATGGGTCCAGTCTTCGTAGCCGGTCTGCAGGGCTTCTTCAATCAACAAGCCCCTGAAGCCCGTGCAATCGACGAAAAAGTCCGCCTCCACCAACTTCCCTTCTTCCAGCCTGACGCCGCTGATATTACCGCTTTCGGTATCCTGCAGGACTTCCACGATCTTACCCTCGATTCGTTCGACTCCGCGCTTTTCGGAGTAGCCGCGTAAATATCGCGCATACAGGGATGCGTCCAGATGGTAGGCGTAGTCGTAGGTCGATTGAACCAGTCTGGGATCACGGGTAGGCCGGTCAAACCGGCCCTTGTAAGCAGCAACGCAGGCAACCGAGTATTCACCCAGCGGGGTGTCATCACCACGGCTGTGCGCTCGCAGCCAGTAGTGGTGCAGTGGAACCGAATCGAAATCAGCGCCGAACTGGCCAAACGGATGCATGTAGCGGTGGCCCTGCCGAGCCCAATTGACGAATTCGATACCGAGCTTGAAAGTACCCTGCGTGTGGCGGATGAATTCATTTTCGTCAATGCCAAGCCCGGCATTGAAGAGCTTCAGCGGGGGGATTGTCGCCTCGCCCACCCCGACAATCCCGATTTCTTCGGATTCGACCAGGACGATGCGGCAGTCTCCGCGCAGGGAGTTCGCCAGGGCAGCGGCCGTCATCCAGCCGGCTGAGCCGCCGCCTATGACCGCGATTCTCTCAATGTTTCCTTGACTCATGCCAATGGTCAGTGTCCTTGTACAACCTGGTGTTCTTGCACAACCCAGTGTTCTTGCAGAGCTTAGGGGGCGTGCAATCAATGATATGATTCGCACGGGGATTATATAGGTCCACTTCCACGCGGATCACGGGAATTTTGAATAATGGGTTCGGGCAAGACCACATCGTTTGATATCGCCCATCGTGCCGGCGTTTCCCAGGCTACCGTGTCGCGAGCGCTGCGAAACAGTCCGCTGGTCAATCCTGAAACGAGAAAACGGGTTCAGAAAATTGCCCTGGAAATGAACTACCGCGTCGATCGCAGCGCGGCCGGACTTCGTTCCCAGCAAAGCCGCACGATCGCACTTCTCCTGTTCGAAGATCCCACCTCTGATGACTCCCAGATCAATCCTTTTTTTCTGAGCATGATGGGCAATATCACGCATGTGGCGGCCCGCAAGAAATACGACGTCCTCCTGTCATTCCAGCAACTCAGCGATGACTGGCTGAACGAGTACCAGGTGAGCAACCGCGCGGACGGCCTCATTCTGCTCGGGTACGGGGACTACGGGAGCATCTCGAACCGGCTGAAAAAGTTGCACGACCAGGGCGCCCTATTCACGATCTGGGGCGCCACGGTTCCGGAACTCGAAGGACACGCCGTAGGCTGTGAAAATGCCCATGGCGGCTCCATGGCAGCACAACACCTGCTGGATCTCGGCCGCAGGAAAATCGCATACCTGGGCGGAGCGACCGATGATTGCCCTGAATTCAAACAGCGCTATCTCGGCTGTTGCAGAACGCTAAGCTCGGCCGGAATACAGGTGGATCCGATGTTGCAAATCGAGGCGGACAACCAGGAAACGTCGGGCATCCGGGCCATGGAAACGTTGCTGGCGAGTGGGCGGGAATTCGATGCAATCATTGCCGCCAGTGACCTCATAGCCATCGGCGCAATGAAATGTCTTCGCAAAAATGGCATCAGGATACCCGACGATATCTCAGTTGTCGGCTTCGATTGCGGGGGGCGCAAAGCCTGACACACCACATTTTCGCGATGGCCTGGATGCTGGGCGTGCCAGGTATCAATCCGCTCGCGGCGGAGCGGAACCTGCTCCCTCGTGAATTCGTATTCAATCCGTCAAATAGCGCACTCTTTCTCAATTACGTATAACGTTCAGCGGCATGTATAAATTTCAGAAAACCAGGAGCAACACCTTTTTCGCTCTGCTCAGCCTGCCATCAACGGCGATGGGCTTTGCACTGTCGATCCAGATTTCGGCGCTGAGCTGGATCCTCACCACGCAGTACAACCTCGATATTCATGACGTCGGCCTGGTCTGGGCAGCCGGACCCCTGGCCGGCATCATCGGCCAGGTCCTCATCGGTGTCATCAGTGACCGGGTTTGGTTCTGGAACGGTCGCAGAAGGCCTTTCATCCTGATCGGCGGCGTATTGGCTGCCCTGATGCTGCTGGCCCTGCCGAACCTCGATGTCATCTCTGCGAGTATGGGTATCGGGGGCATCCTTGGCGTAGCCATTGCAGTAGCCCTGACCCTGGATCTCGCGATCAACGTCAGCTTCAACCCCACTCGTTCGATCATCGCTGACGTAACCGAGGAAGGCGACGAGCGAACCAAGGGATTTACCTGGATGCAGACCATCTCGGGTACCTTCGGCGTTCTGGCCTATGCCGTCGGCGCAGTTTTCAACAACTACATCCTTATATATGCCGGCGCCATAGTCGTGCTGCTGTTCTCTATACTGCCTCCGTTATTTATCACCGAACCCCGCGAACTCTCATCCGAAGATGTCGAAAAAGGCCCAGCCGGAACGGATAAACAAAACCGCGAAGATTCCTTCCTTTCCATGTTGATTGCCATTCGCCCGCTGTGGGCCTTCCTGGTCTATGACGTTTACGCAATGGGCCGCCGCATCGCCGGCATGGAACCACAAAATTACTATGCCGAGATTGCCTGTGCAGTCGTGACCGTCATGCTGGTGATTCAGGCATTGCTCGAAAAGGACTCGGGAGAAACGGGGGGGCTGGCATCCTTTCGTAAAGTGATCGCTGCCCATTCGTTCAGTTGGGTGGGTATCCAGACGACCTTTGTCTTCCTGATCGCTTTTTTGCAGCAGTCTTTGCCACAGCTTCCGGATATCGAACTCGGCCGGGTGGGCTCGACCAGCTTCCTGGTTCTGAACGCCGTCGGCGCCCTGCTGCCGGCCTTCGTCCTGATGCCGGTGGCGCACCGGATCGGGCGCATCAAAACCCACGTGATCTGCCTGGCGTTCATGACGGCGGGCTACCTCGGCCTGTATTGGTACAACTCGTCGCCACTGCAGATCTATGCCCTGATGGCCATACTCGGCATTGGTTGGGCGGCGATAGTCAGCCTGCCGTTCGCAATCGTTTCGCAGAAGGTCAGCCAGGCACGCATGGGCCTGTACATGGGCTTGTTCAACCTGTCCGTGGTTTTACCACAACTGGTCGTAAGCCTGGGCGTGGCGTTGATCATCAGTCGCGCACCGGACAAGAGCGTTATATTCGCCATTTCGGCCGCCAGCCTCGCATTGTCCACCATTGCCTGGAGTTTCGTGCCGGAAGACCGTTGACCGGAAGACCGTTGACCGGAAGACCGTTGAATGGAGTCATGGTAAGGTTTTGACAATGCAGACTTTACTACCCCTCGTGTATGTCGGGCTTGGCAGTATGATCGGCGGCCTGAGCCGTTACGGCATGACCCTCGCCACGCAGAACGTTTCCGCGTTCAGTATTCCTTACGGCACGCTGGTATCCAACCTGGCCGGTTGTCTTGCCATCGGCGTCATCGCGGGGATCAGTGGAAAATCCGAACTGCTGTCCACCGAAATGCGGCTGCTGCTCGCGACCGGGTTCTGCGGTGGATTTACCACCATGTCCTCCTTCGTCTACGAACTGGGTCAGTTCGTGCAGGACAAGGAGTATTTCTTCGCATCGTCCTACTTCGTCGCCACGCTGGCCGGGGCCGGTATCGCATTT
>CAMYKC010000185.1 GCA_947258865.1 uncultured Lysobacterales bacterium | reverse complement strand
CTGGCGGGAAATCCCGCACATTTTCACGCGGATCGAGGTCGATGCCAGTGGCTTGCTGGCCGCCCGCCGGTCACTGTCGGAAGTCTATGACCGGAAAGTGCCGGTGGAGGCCCTGCTGATCCGGGCGGTGCTGCCGGCGCTCAAGGCGCATCCGGAGTTCAATGCAACGCTGGATGGAGACATCCTGCTGCAACACCGGCATTACAACGTATCACTTGCCGTGGACACGCCCGAGGGCCTGGTGCTGCCAACGGTTCACGGCGCCGACCGGTTCAGCATGGAACAATTGGTGGACCACGTCAGTGACCTGCTGCCGCGTGCGATCGAACGCAAAGCCAGTACGCAGGAATTGACCGGCGGAACCTTTACGGTCAACAACATTGGCGCCCTGGGCAACATCAAAGGTACGTCGATCATCCCGTACGGCACGACGGCCATCCTGTCGGTTTGCCGGGCAATGGAAAAGCCGGTGGTGAAAGACGGTGAAGTACGTATCAGGCCGATGATGGAAGTAACTCTGTCATTCGATCACCGCGTGATCGATGGCGGCCTGGCGCAGCAGTTCCTGAATGTCGTGCAGCGCAACCTGGAGGACGCGGTGAGGTTGCTGGCATGAGTGTTTCGGTGAACATGGATTCCGCGATCCGGAAAATGATCGACGATTACGGCGTTACCGCTGCCTGCAGTGAATTCCTGGCGCAAGAACCCGGACAATTCATCAACGGCCGTTTCACCCAGGGTCATTCGAGCGAGCGGATCGACGTAATCGAGCCGTCCACGGGCCGGTTGCTGACCAGTATCGCCAGTGGCACCCGTGCCGATGTTGACGATGCCGTGGCGGCCGCCCATTCGGCTTTGCATTCGGGTCCCTGGGCGGAGATGAAACCGAACGACAGGCAGGGCCTATTGTTGCGCCTGGCCGATTTGATCGAGAAGCACGCCCGGACCATCGGCGAGATCGAGACACTGGATAATGGCAAGGCGCTGGGTCCCTGTATCGATATGGATGTATTGGGCGGCGCCGACCTGTTGCGGTACATGGCCGGTTTTGCGACCAAGATTCATGGCCAGTCCCGACAGGTATCCGCCCCGGGCGAGCATGTCGCCTGGACCATCAAGGAGCCGATCGGCGTGGTCGGGGCCATCGTGCCCTGGAACTGGCCCTTCAACATGGCCATGTGGAAATTGTCCGCACCACTGGCAGCCGGCTGCACCATCGTGCTGAAACCAGCACAACAGACGACGCTGTCGATGCTGTATTTCGCCCGTCTGTGCGAAGAGGCCGGGATGCCACCGGGCGTGTTCAACATCGTGACGGGAAAGGGCAGCACGATCGGAAACGCGCTGACGGCACATCCGGATGTCAGCAAGATCTCATTTACCGGCTCGACCCCGGTTGGCCGCCAGGTCGGCGGAGCCTCTGGTGAAAACCTTTCACCGGTTACGCTGGAACTGGGCGGCAAATCGCCAATGGTCGTATTCGACGATGCAGACCCGGAGGCCGTCGCCGCTGCCCACCGCTGGAGCGTGTTCTTCAACGCGGGCCAGGTGTGCAGCGCCGGTTCCCGGCTTTACGTGCAACGTGGCCTTTACGAACGAGTGCTGGAAGAAACGGTCAAGCTCGCTGAATCGATGAAGTTGGCGCCCGGCCTGGATCCGGAATGCGACATGGGCCCGGTCATTTCTTCGTCGCAGTACAACAGCATTCGTGGCTATATCGAGCAGGGAGTCGCTGAAGGGGCAAAGCTCGTTTGCGGTGGCTACGAAGTCGATGGCGATGGTTTTTTTATTCCTCCGACCGTGCTGGCGGTGGAAGACAACCGGGCTACCGTCATGCAGGAAGAAATCTTCGGTCCGGTGCAGGTCGTGATGCCCTTCGATGACGAAGAAGAAGCCATTCGCCTGGCGAACGACAATATTTACGGCCTGGCGGCGAGCGTCTGGACCCAGGACATCAGTCGCGCCATGCGCTGTGTCAATGCCATCGAGGCCGGCACCGTCTGGGTCAACGCTCACGACCTGGTCGACAGCGCCATCCCTTTCGGCGGTTTCAAACAGTCCGGTTTCGGCAAGGACATGGGCCCTGAGCAACTGGACCATTTTCTCAGGACCAAGGCCGTATGGATCCACATCTGAACAGAGGTTGAAAATGAACAGAACGCAGTCCCTGGGTCTCGCTGATGCGAGTCTCCTGAAAACCGAAGCCTACATTGACGGCACGTGGCGTGAGGCCAACGATGGCGCACGTTTTGACGTGACCAATCCCGCAACCGGAGTCGTGATCTCAACGCTGCCGGACATGGGCGCTGATGAAACACGATCGGCCATTGAAGCTGCCAACGCAGCCTGGCCGGCCTGGCGCTCCAAAACCGCCAAGGAGCGCGCAAACATCCTGCGCAAGCTCTATTTCCTGGTGATGGAAAACCAGGAAGACCTGGCCCAAATCCTGACCGCGGAGTGCGGCAAGCCGATTACGGAAGGGCGGGGTGAAGTTGCCTACGGCGCCTCATTTATCGAGTGGTTCGGCGAAGAGGCCAAGCGGACTTACGGCGACGTCACGCCGGCGCCGTTCAACGACCGCAAGATCATCGTGGACAAGCAGCCGATCGGCGTCTGCGTGGCGATCACGCCCTGGAATTTCCCGATCGCGATGGTAACGCGAAAAGTCGGGCCTGCGCTCGCCGCCGGTTGTCCGATCGTTTTGAAGCCCGCCCAGGAAACACCGCTCAGTGCGCTGGCACTGGTGGAACTGGCCAGCCGCGCCGGCGTCCCGGAAGGTGTTTTCTCGGTGGTGACATCCTCGAGCGGCGCGCGGGTTGGCGCCGAGATGACCGCAAACCCGATTGTCCGCAAGCTTTCCTTCACCGGATCAACGGCGACCGGAAAAGTGCTGATGCGCCAGTGTGCCGATACGGTGAAAAAGCTTTCGCTGGAACTGGGCGGCAATGCGCCGTTTATCGTTTTCGATGATGCCGATGTAGACGCAGCCGTGGCCGGCGCTATTGCTTCCAAGTACCGCAACACCGGCCAGACCTGTGTTTGCGTGAATCGCTTCCTGGTCCAGGACGGCGTCTATGACCGTTTTGCTGAGAAACTGGTAGCGGCAGTCGAAGCCATGAAGATCGGCGACGGCGCCGGTGAAGATGTCGAAGAGGGCCCGCTGATCAACCAGTCCGGACTCGAAAAAGTGGAAGAACACGTCGCCGACGCAATCAGCAAAGGCGCCTGTGTCGTCACCGGCGGTGAGCGCCACGCGCTGGGTGGCACTTTCTACAAGCCGACGGTGCTGACCGGCGCCACAAGGGAAATGATGATAGCCAGTGAAGAGACCTTTGGACCGGTATCGGCGCTGTTCCGTTTTTCCACCGAGGACGAGGCCATCGCGATGGCGAACGATACCGAGTATGGGCTTGCCGCTTATTTTTACACACGTGACCATGCGCGTACCTGGCGGGTCAGTGCGGCGCTGGAATACGGCATTGTCGGAATCAACGAGGGCATCATCTCGACCGAGGTCGCACCTTTCGGCGGGGTGAAGGAGTCGGGCCTGGGCCGCGAAGGTTCCCGTTACGGCATCGAGGATTATCTTGAAATCAAATACCTGTGCATGGGCGGCCTGAACGCCGCCGCCTGAACGAGGAATATGCAATGAGTAAGAATCAGGAACTACTTTAACGGCGTCATGATACAGCGGCAACAGAGATCTACACCATGACGCCGGTGATCGCTGCAAAAGCGAAAAACGCCGAACTGTGGGACGCAGACGGCAAGCGCTACCTCGATTTTGCCATCGGTATCGCTGTGTGCAACACGGGTCACTGCCACCCGAAAATCATGGCAGCTGCAAAAGCCCAGTGCGATCTTTTTACGCACACCGCATTCCAGGTCAGTGCCTATGAAACCTATATCGCGCTGGCTGAGCGCCTGAACGAACTGGCGCCGATGGACGACGCAAAATCGATCTTTTTCTCGACCGGGGCCGAGGCAGTGGAAAATGCGGTGAAAATAGCCCGCATCGCCACGGGCCGCCAGGGCGTGATTTCGTTCAAGGGCAGTTTTCATGGCCGCACTGCATTGACCAGCGCCCTGACCGGCAAGATCGTCCCGTACAAGGCGGGAGGTGGGATTCCCGTTCCGGGTATTTTTCATGCGCCATTCCCGGTTCCGCATCACGGCATATCAGTGGAGGATTCACTGGCTGGCCTTCATACGCTTTTCAAAGTGGATATCGAATCCAAAGACGTTGCGGCCATCATCGTTGAGCCGGTGCAGGGTGAGGGCGGCTTTTACCAGGCGCCGCCGGAATTCCTGCAGGCGATCCGGGATATCTGCGACGAACACGGCATCGTGATGATTTGCGATGAGATACAGACCGGTTTCGGGCGCACCGGAAAAATATTCGCAGTAGAACATTCCGGCGTAGTCCCGGACCTGATCACTGTCGCCAAGGCCATGGCGGGTGGCTTCCCGATTTCCGGCGTCGTCGGCAAACGCGACGTGATCGACGTACCCGGGCCAGGCGGCATGGGCGGCACCTATGGCGGCAATCCGGTCGCCTGCGCGGCGGCCCATGCGGCCATCTCGGTGATCCAGGAAGAAAATTTATGTGAGCGCAGTGCGGAGATCGGCGCCCGCATGGTGGAACGGCTGAAAGAGATGAAAGACCGCGAAGACCTGGCGCCCATCGGTGATGTACGTGGTATTGGCGCCATGGTGGCTTTCGAGTTGGTGCGGGTGAGAGGCGGTCATGAACCGGCTCCTGAGGCCGTGGCAGCTGTAACCACCAAGGCGCTGGAACATGGCCTGATCATCCTGGCCTGCGGGTATTGGGGCAACACAATCCGTTTGCTGGCGCCGCTGACCATTCCTGAGCACCATCTC
>CAMYKC010000184.1 GCA_947258865.1 uncultured Lysobacterales bacterium | reverse complement strand
CCAGAAGTGAAGACAGTGGCGGTCAAGACGGAGGAGCAACAAGCGATTCTTGGTTTGCATCGCATTAGATCTAACCTGGGATCCAAAAGGCATTATCTTCACGGGCTGCGCCAAAACGGGTTGGGCAACCGCCAAAAGGGTAAGGAATATCACCCACAAAGGCGACATGCATGAAGAACGTATTAAAGGCCGAAGTAATTTTACATTTTGCACTTTGCCTTTACTCCATCAACTCTACAGAGCCCATCCAATGCGCCCAGAATTAAGCTTTTGAACACTCATTCCTTGGTCAGAAACAAGTCTGAACAGACTGCCTTTTCAACCTAACATGAAAGTGAAAGTGAAATCATTTGAAGCAAAGATGCGAAAAACGGCAATCACGTTTATCCGCTTCTCTAATCGGGCCCTGATGTCAAGTTTCCACGTTTATGGCATTCTTTGAGTGACGTTTATGCGTGGGTTAAGCTTCTCTACGCAGTCGGTGACTGGCCCTAAGCCAGGCGCTGCACGCATTGGTCGAAGCGGAGTGGTTATGTCCTCATGGCCTTCAGCCTGGATCTCGCCGGCCTCGTCCATGACGCAGAGGTGGACAGAACGCAGTGAGACGTCAAGTGCAGCATAGTAATTCATGGTCTTCTCCCTGCTGGATGTGTTGTTTCATCCTACTGGGAACTGAGCCAGTTGAGGCTCGCCCGGTTGAAACCGCAATCCATATCGGAATTTGGTGAAATCGGGCTTAGATAAAGATCACCTTGGTACGCAAGGTGGGATCCAGCAACATTGAATTGCAGCAACTATACTGCGAGTATTCCGTTCACAGTATGAGCGGCGTACTACCTTTCATCCAACAACGAGGGAGAGAGCGATGTCTGTAGGTCTAATGGATCTCTGGATCCCAATACTTCTTGGTGGCGCATTGGCCTGGATTGCAAGCGGTTTGATTCACATGGTGCTCAAGTATCACAACTCCGATTACGCAAAACTGGCCAACGAAGACGATGTCGCGGCCAGCTTGCGCGCGGGGTCAGTCGAACCGGGATTTTATAGCCTGCCGCACTGCGTCGACATGAAAGCGATGAACGATGAGGCGATGCAAAACCGATTCAAGGAAGGGCCGGTTGCCTTTATTGCCATTTTCCCAAAAGGCATGCCGCCGATGGGCAAACTGCTCGGGCAGCAAATTGCCTATTTTGTGATTAGTGGCGTGATGATCGCTTACTGTGCAACACTTGCGCTGGCGCCCGGTGCCGATTACATGAGTGTTTTTCGGGTCGTTTCAGCGGTCGGTTTCCTGGCCTTTTGCTGGAGCAATATTCCCATGAGCATCTGGTACGGACACCCTTGGTCAACCACGTTCAAATACATCATTGACGCGCTGGTTTACGCCCTGGTGATGGCTGGAACCTTTGCCTGGCTGTGGCCCGCTGCTGGCGGATAGCTGTTATAAACGGGCCGGATGCATTTTCTATTTCCGTTTCTGACCGATTAAGGCTGAATACTAAAATTATGGTGTTTGATCAAAATCAAAAAGCGACCGCTTTATTGTTCGCTCGCATGCTGGCCGACAGAGCTTATGTTGAAGCACATGCTCTTTGTTCAAGTGATATTGCATCTCGAATGAGCTCGGAAACACTGGGTGCTGAGTTTGAAATAATCGTTCCTCTCGATTGGGGCGAAGTTACCCCGATTACATTGGAGGAAAACGATGCATTTCCTTTTGTCTATGTGGTTTTGGGAGGCGACATGTATTCAGAAGCCATTATTATTGACTCTTTCGTCACCGAGAATGGGCAAACCAAAATCGGCAACTTTGAATTTGGACGACCTTGATATTCAATCTATTTTTATATGATTGTTATTTCACTTGGCCAATTGCAGAGCTCGAGGACGCTGAAATACAGGCCCTTTTGAGTCCACAAGCGCACAGCGGAACCAAGCCTGCAAGGATTGCTTGATTCTGTTGTCGACCCCTTGTTGCGCTTCGACGCAGCGAACATTTTCGACCAAAAACGATCTTCAATTACTATGTACTTTGGGGGAAAGGGCTATAAGCTCCTTATATTATTTCATCTGCCGTAATAGAAGAGATGGGAATCCTTGAACAACTTCAGTCAATTCATCAGATCGTTGAGCGGGATCCTGCCAACCTGGATCTGAAAACCCGTCGGCAGTTTTGGCGCATTGTCGGCCAGCTCAAACGAATGGAGTCGCCCGACGCCAATGTGATTGCAAAAGCATCACAGATCCGGGATCTGCTCTACAGGGAGCGACTGGGCAGAACGATCTCCTTGAACTGGTTGTTCCTCTGGCTACTGTGTGGCGTCAGCGCCATTATCTACTACCTGTGGCTGCTGCTGGTCCAGGAGCGGGTCACCGGCAATCTGATGGATGACTATGATCTCGGAGCACTTGTTGCGGGTGCCATGTTTTTTCTCTACCCCTTTGGCCGGCTGATCGCCGGTGCTTTGATGGGTATCCGTTTCGACGGCATATCCCGGGATATCTACTATCTTCCTACCCTGAAGATCAACTATCCGACCTACCTGCTGGCTTCACCACCCAATCGTCTCTGGTTCTTTTTCCTGGCTGGATATTGGACAGCGTTCAGTATGATTGGCATCGGTATTGTTGGATACCTGCTGAGCGGCGAATGGACAGCGATAGCTTTCGGCCTGTTGCTGGCGTTCGGGGAAACACTGGCTGCAATCTTTGGAGGTAAATGGGGAGGCGAACTGGGTCACTTTCACCGGGAACTGCAGATTGTCAGGGATTGGAAACAAAACCTCACTTCATGACCATCGCAAAAACAACGCAAAAACTAGACAGCCATCACTTTCCCTGGATAATTTTCAACCAGATGATTGATATTTCGATCCTATCAGTGCCGGATCATCTTTATTTTACTGTGGGATCAGGTTTCGCCGGCCTGTGCATTCCCTTTGTGGGTTCGCGACAAACGGTTCATCAGCGGCAACACGGAAATGGCAATCGCCGTGCAGACCAGGGCGGCGATGCCCAGCTTGTTGAACAGGTTGGTATAGATCGGCAGCGACTCGAGTGGATCGGTAATGTTACGCGGCACGCTGGCGTAGGTGGCGACGAGGCCACCGAGATACTGTGAAACGCCGGAGGCAACAAAATAAGCGCCCATCATGAATCCGCCCATGCGTGCGGGCACGTAGCGTGCGACCATTGCCAGGCCAAGGCCGCTGACCAGCAGCTCACCCAGAGAGATAGCTCCGTACCCCCACACCATCAACCACGAGGAAACCAGGCCCCGGCTGTCTGCCAGGTGACCTGCAGCACCGTAAATGAAAAAGCCGCCGGCCACGATCAGGAAACCAAGGGCGAACTTGGCGGCTATGGAGATATCCTTGTCAGCCTTGCCAGCGTGCGTGTATGCCCAGGCCAAAACCGGGCTGAGAATGAAAATCCAGATCGGGTTGAAGGCCTGGAACTGGGCCGGAGACCAGTCCCACAGGTGCACGCCGAAAACTACGAAGGACGGGTCCACGTTGCGCAGGGCGAACAGGGCCAGTGACGTCGACATCTGCTGGTAGAAGATGAAGTAGAAGACCGACTGCACCGTCAGCACCAGGGCGGCGATCAGCCCCGCGCGCTCGTTGCGCTGGCCCGTGCTGATCAGGTAGGCGAAAATGCCGATCACCACGACGCCGGCGAGATATACGAAGGCGCGCGCAACGCCCTGGTGTTCCAGGATGTAGGCGGACACGAACACCGTCACGACGCAGCCGGCCAGCACCAGGCCCAGCTTGCCCCAGTGCAGCGGCTGCTCGTCCGGCGCCGAGCCGATATGCGCCATGAAACGGCGCATCAATCCATAGTTGGCCAGGCCCAGCAGCAGGCCTAGCGCGCAGACCGCAAAGGCGGCGTGCCAGCCCAGCTCGTTGCCGTAGGTTTCGTTTACATAGTCTTTGAGCCACGGGGTCAGCAACTGCGAAATCATCGCGCCCAGGTTGACGGACATGTAGTAGATGGTGAAGGCACTGTCGATCCGGGAATCGTCACCCTCGTAGATCTTGCGCACCATGTTGCCGGCGTTGGCCTTGAACAGGCCGTTGCCGACCACGATGACGCCAAGGGCACAAAACATGAACCAGACGCTTTGGCCCGGCACGACCATCAGGCCGTAACCGACGGACAAGACCACCGCGCCGAGCAACATGGTACGGCGTGTTCCGAGGACCTTGTCGCCGATCCAGCCGCCGATAGCCGGCGCTACATAGATCAATGCAGCGGCCGCGCCCCATACCAGCGTGGCGCGGGCGTCGGGAAACCCCAACCGTTGCACCATGTAATACACAATGAGCGCTTGCATCCCGTAAAAGCCGAAGCGTTCCCACATTTCGATGAGGAAAATCGTAGTGAACGAACGGGTTTGGGATTGGGGTGTGGGCATAGTTTCCATGTGGCTTCCAGTTAACCGTTATCCAGGTTTTTTTAAGCGTGTCTTGCCGAATTACCGGCGTCATGCACAAAACACGAATCGGCTAAGAATACCGCAATCGAATTATGAGGTCAGATCAAAAATTAACGAATTTGAATCTGGTTTCTACGAGTGACTTGGAAAGGCCCCGTTTGGAGTCTTTTTTTCCCTCTCCAGAATGTCAGCTCCTGGCGGAACTGAGAAAGAATCTCCCCTGCGATTTGCGTTCAGGAGAGTTCTGCTCTCCGCTTGTGATCTCAACCGGTCGATGCAACACATTGGTTAAATCGTTCAGCGGGTGATTCAAAGTTTAACGTTTTCCTCGGTCGTTCGTTTAACCGTCGCGCCACGGCATTCAGTCGATTTTGATGCACATTCGAGAGGTCCATTCCCTTCGGGAAGTACTGTCTGAGTAGGCCGTTCGTGTTCTCGTTG
>CAMYKC010000183.1 GCA_947258865.1 uncultured Lysobacterales bacterium | reverse complement strand
TTGATTCACAGCGCACCAGTTCGCTGGCATAGCTGTCGCGCCATTCCGTAAGGCGATTGGCAAGCTGAGAACTTCCCAGCAATTGTTCGAGATCGGAAACGATTCGCGCGACCAGGCTCAGCACTTCCGGGCGTGAGCGGACGGCCTCATCAGCAGGTGCGGGGACTTCGCGCTCCGGATCCGGGAAATCGGCTGCGCCCGTTTGCAGCCACTGCAGGTAAGCACGCGCCAGCATGAGTGTTTGCTTGCCCAATGCATGGTGGGTGCTCCTGCGGATTTCGTTGGTGATGGCGCTGCCGCGCACGTATACCTCGGCCAGGTCGATCGTGTCCTGCCAGACTTCGTCAATCAGCTTGGGCTGTGAGACCAGCCCCGAAATATTGCGAACCAGGATGCGTGTGGGCAGACGCAGGCGTTCCGCGAACGGGCCGTTCATGAATTCAGCCAGCTCCTGGCGTACCCGCGTGATTTCAGGTTGCAGGTTCTTGGCTCCGGGTAAACCGCGGTACGAGTTGCTGCACAAGCGCGACACCAGGAAACGTAGCAGATACACCGCTTCATGACGGCTGCCGCTGTCGTTCAGGCGCCGCAGCAGGGAGGCCAAATCGCGCAGGCGTGCAACCTGGATGGTAGGCATGTCATCGATATCGAGGTGGTAGATTTCGCGCTCGAGGTCGATCACCTCGCCTTGGCGGCCTGCCAGTTTGGCGACCATTGCATCCGTAACCAGCGTGCCGTGCGGCAGACTCAGCTGTGTGATCAATTGTTCCGAATCTTCCCGCACAGCGTAGATGGACAGCTTGCCATGAGCATCGTAAGGCACGATCAGCGTGTCGCCTGTTCTGAAGACCCGGTGATTGGAAATCTCGAACATCCGGTAGCGGCGGCCCATGAACGCCATCGTTTGCAGGTAAAGGCGCAGGGTGGAATTGTGTTGGTCTTCGCTGCCGTGCGCGCCGTAGGCTGCGGCGAGCGCGCGATTGAGAGCGGCGATATGATCACGCTCCTGAACGCTGAATGGTTTAACTTCATCGGGTATGGTGATGACCGGAGGCGGGCTGCTCACCGGCACGGCGGCTGGTTTATCGTGCCGGCTGTAAATTCCGCTCACCTCACGCAGTGCTTCATAGAGTGGCTGTCCGTCCGCTTCGAGCCTGGCGTTCACTTCGCGCAGGGCGGCCAGGTAATCTTCGAAGCGGCTGCCACGAATGGCCACTTCGTGGGCTGCGGCGAGACGCTCGACAATCTCCAGCATTTCCTCGCGCAGAAATTCATACAGGTCCTGACCGCGAACGTGGGCCACGCCGCGGGCCAGTGCAAGCGAGATGGACAGGATCGCGTTCATGCCCAGGTTCTGCTTGCGCTGCATGATTCTTATTTTAAGCTCCCGGCTTGCATCCTCGGCCAGCTTACCGCGCCGCTGCGCTGTCGCCAGTTCCAATTGTAATAGCGCCCGGTCGATGTCCAGCAGGCTCCAGCCGGCCACGTTTTCTCCCTCGAACAGGGGTGCGGCGAACTCGTGTACATGATCGACCGCGTTCAGGCAGCCGTGGCCGTTGTAGCGCTGGGCGCGTTTATACAGTGCCAGCAAGGCTTCATCCCCGCTGGATTCGATTGCAGCACGCTCTACGTTCGCGGCAAACGCGAATACGCCGGGTTCGACTTCCTGCAGCAGGTGCGCGTGCCGCTGGACCGCTTCGAGGTATTCGGCGCGCTCGAACACGCCATCGACCAGGTGAATCGCTTCGCCCGTGCCGGCCGAGGTGCCCAGTGGCGTTGCCCCGTGGAATGACAGGCGAACGCGGTTGTCTTCAACAGAAGTCGGCAGGGACAGATGAACATCGACACCGACCGTCGGGATGCCGGCATTGGTGGGTTCCTCGCGTGCCCGCAATCGTTCGACTATCGCAAACTCGGGCAGTCGGGGCTCGGCCACGTCGGTCTCCACCACCCGCTCCATTTGCGTGGTCACCGCCTGGTACTTGACCAGCCGCTCGGTGTTTGCGCCACCACCCGCTTTCAGGCCAAGTGCATTGGTGGCCAGAGCGATGTGCGCTTCCATGTCGTCGTTGGGGCTCTTGGATCGATGCGAAACGATCAGGTTCAGGCCCTTACCGAGCGTCACCAGCACGGCCAGCAGCGTTTCATGCAGCGAACCGATCTGGTTCGCCTTCACCAGCACGGAGTTGATCAGGCCCTGTGCGGAGGCTTTTTCGATGGTGCGGTCGTTGGTGGTCACCAGGTCATCGCCGATCACCAAAATCCGGTCACCGAGTTTTTCCAGCAGCAGGCGCCAGCCTTGCAGGTCGTCTTGCGTGGTCGCGCCAAAACAAGTACATGCCGACACTGTCCGGCACATCGAATTCTTCGCGGTAGGCAATTTCCAGTTCAGACAGCGCCGGGTCGAGCGCGATGGCGACGTCGATTCCGGGGCGGTAGCCGCACTCCTGGATGGCCTGTTTCATCATCACCCACAGGCGCAGTTCGGGAAGCTGGTATTCTCCGCGGTCCACATAAGGCGCGAGCCCGCCCTCGAGGCCAATACCCATTACCCGGCAGCCCTGCGCCTTTTCGAGGATCTCTTTAAGGCGGTTTTGTAAACGCACAGTCATTTCCTGTGCCTCCCGCGAGTCCACCGCGCCCAGGATCAGGAACATGGCTTCCTGCATGCTGATGTTGGATTCCGGGTATTCCTTTTCCGTGTGGCGCCCGCCCATGCCGCAATTGCGAAATTGCCAGGGTGCTGTGACCTTTCCAAGCCGTGGATGCGTGACTTCCTGCATACTGCGCTCGACGATGCGGCGCCGGGCTTCCGGCGCCATGCCATACCAGTTTCCTGCCTTGGGCAACGCGGCCGCCGCTGCGCTGGCCAGCCGCTCGCGACGTCGGAATTCACGGAATTTGCCGGGGTCTGCGAACAGTAAATCGAGGCCGGTCACGATTCCCAGGCCGAGCAGCAACCGCCCGCCATAGAGCGCGACCGCTGCGTCTTGCAACAGCCCGAGAGTCAGCAGGATCAGTGCCAGGGGCAATGCCGCCCGCGCGACCCTGAGGCTGGCCCGTGGGCCGGCAGCGGCAACGGCCAGGTTGTAGGGTGCGTCGGGATAGTAATTCAGTCCCTCGCGCTTGATGCCGGTCGCACGGCCATAAGGGATACGGATGAATAGTTGGGCCAGGTAGAGCAGGCGCGCAGCGAGAGGCATAGTGAGCCGCGCTTCGACAGCATCCTGGATCGAATCGTTGAGCGCACGCAAGCGCGCCGCCTCCAGGAAGTGGCCGAGCTCATGGAGGGCGATGGAAGTGTGGAAAACCGCGTAAGTAAAAAGGACGGAAACAATGGTTTCGGGACTGGCGAAAATGAAATGCAGCACCGCCGCCCTGGTCGCTTCTGCATCCGGGATCGCCAGCACAGAGGAAATGAAAGCGACATGAAAGGAGACCAGGATGTGGTTGGCAATAACCCAACCTTCCTGGAGAAAGGATTTTGGTCTGACTGCGCCAGAACCTGTGAGGAGGACGTCGGGCCCTGGAGCACCAGGATTTTCCGGCGCCGCAACAGATTCCATGATGCCTGTACTCAATCGGCTTTGTGGCACTCTACAAGGAGGAGCAAAATTCGGCGATGATCTGGATCAGATCAGGTAAGGAGCTGAAATGGAAGACAAACCAAATAAATGAGTGCCGGCACCGTGGTGCTACGAGGGTTAACCCACCCGCTGGTCCAGATGTAAAATCATTTTAATCAGCCCGATTTTTTATATTATTGATAACGATTTCCAAACCATAACCATTCTCGATTTGAAGAAAGACCACTTGAAAGCGGCTTAGCCGGAGGAAGAAATGAACACAAACACGAAAATGACAGGCGGCTGCATGTGCGGGGCCGTGCGTTACGAGGTCACCGGCGAGCCATTCCTGGTCAGCCACTGCCATTGCCTGAGCTGCCGCAAGCACAATGGTGCGCCCGTGGTCACCCTGGCTGGGTACAAAAAAGGACAGGTCAGCTTCAGCGGCGACGAGAGAGGAAAATACGAGTCATCACCCGGCGTGGCGCGCGCGTTTTGTGGCAAATGCGGAACTCCGCTCACCTGGGAAGGCGACGGCGGCGAAGACTTGGGCCTTATCGTGGAACTTCACCTCAGCACGTTCGACAACCCTGAAACTTTGGTGCCAACCGGCCATGCTTTTTATCCTGAGCGCATTGCCTGGTTCGAGGTGGCCGATTCGCTGCCGCGTTACGAGGGTTTCGTCGATATGAGCCCGCTTTTGCGCCATGGCCCGGTCAGTGACGGTCTGCCCTAGCTAGTGAGCGGGGAAGCGGGACTCCTCCAATTACGGCTTTCTGGCAATAATGAAAACCGCCGCGTTCTTTTTCGGGTGCCAGTCGTGTTCGATTTCGAAACCGGCGCCGGCCAGGCTTCGCCGAAGTTCGGTGCTGGTGAATACGCCGACATAGGGAATGAGGCGCAGGAATTGCCCGATCGGTAAGATGATTCGGAACACCTTCATCATGTCACCGATACAAGCCGTACTGGTGACGAACACGCCGCCCGGCTTGAGTATCCGGTACGCATCGGCGATCGCCGTCTCCATTTCCTCGAGAAGGTGCAGGATGTTAAGCGCCATGACGACGTCGAATTCCTGGTCGGGGAATTCGAGTTCTCCGACGGCACGCGCTGCAAACGTGACATTGTCGATACGGGCAGCTTCGGCCTTGCCCTTCGCGATTTCGATCATCCGGGGAGAAACGTCCGTGGCCAGAATGTGCCTCACATAGGGCGCGTGCGCGATGGCGGTCGATCCCGTGCCGCAGCCGATTTCCAACACCTGCATGTCCGGGCGCAAGCAACTGCGCGTGATTTCCAGTTTCTTCTGGTAAGCAGCCTTGTCCGAGACGGGCCTTTCCGAGTACCTGTCTGCACGCTTGTCCCAAAATTTCGCTTCCCGGTTCATGGTGTTCCTTAAATCACCTGGCCAGTCAAACTTGAATCAATGAATTCAGCTCCATTGTTGGGTGGGGTGAGCCACTGGTCGTTCACTCTGAATGGATAACCTATACTTTCGCTGTTCATAGTCATTCTCCCGTCGAAAAGACCCCTAACCAAATGGACAACAGACTCCAGCAAAGCACTTCCGCGCTCCACCCCATATTATCAGGCCTGATGGCAGCCGGGCTGATTCTGGTATGCAGCTGCCAAAACCTGAACCTGCAGGACTCAAAGCAAAGCGCAGGTACGGGGCTGTAGCTGACAATGATTAAGGGGTCAGGGAAATGAATAGCGGTTGATGAACGCAGGCGCCGGATACATTTGTTGCACCTGATAAAAAAGCACTTTGTTAATCCCAAAGTGCAGCGCTACACTAACCTGAGGCAATACAGGGAGTTAAGAGTGACAAAGGAAAACTGCCGCGCGAGCCTCGCGCTAAACGCCATCAATTTCCATCAATAGCAGTTATGTGGTCAGAACTGCGGCGTGCGATCGGTACTTCTGTTCCGCTCCTTACAGCGTTCGAAGCACAGCATAAAGAGGTATACGTATGATCCGATCATTGATGCGCAGCACAGGGGCAATTATCGCTAGCCTCATCGTTGCGATGGTTCTAGTCATCGCCGTTGAAGGTATCACTACCATCTTCCATCCGTTTCCCCCCGGAGCCGATACGGCCGACCAGGAAGTGGTCAGGGCTCATGTCGAAAAGTTTCCGCATTGGGTCTTGGCAATCGGAGTCGTCGGATGGGGAGTTACCACTTTCGTGAGTGCTTGGATCGCAACACGCCTGGGAACAGGCAGGCATCCCGCACACGGTATCGCGATCGGCTCGCTTCTACTGTTGGCCGCCGCCTTCAACATGTTCATGCTGCCGTATCCCGTCTGGTTTGTACTTGCCAATTTACTGATCTTGCCGCTCGCCATTTTCGGGGCTGTGAAACTCGGGCGTTTTTAAATGGACAATCACTCGTCACGGCCCGGTGATTGCGGACAAAGAGCGAGACTCCTTTTATGTTTAAATTGAACGGTTCCGATTGAGCTTCTCATTGATGATTTTTTAGATGTTGTCTTTACTCAGTCTGGTCGTAACCGCCGCGGTTTTGGCCGCACTGGCGGCGATCGTCGCTTTCCTGCGAGGATTGAACCCAAGGTCTGCGATGGCCGATGCGGCGGCTGCTCTGCTTGGCACGTTCATCGCAATGACCATCGCGTTTGTCTTCTATTCTTTGTACTACCTTAGCGACTCATCGGAATGGTGGCGGAGCTTGGGCGCATTGGCGCTGTGTGTCAGTCCCATCACTGCGGTGATCGGACTGCGCCTGCTGGGGCGACGTTCGATCTGGAGGGCACTGGTTGCTGCCGGCATCGCGCTCGTCGCGGTAGTGGCGTGGCTTACCGTCCATCTGAAAGGCATTCGCGGCGGTTGGTCGTTGCCTGAAATCGCAGTGGCCATTGCTGCGGCGACGACAGCGGTCGGATTCGCTGCCTGCCTGGGATGGTGGTCCAGGCGAAAGCACTCGTCGCCGCTCGCCAACAGTAGCCTGCTACTGCTGCTTCTGGTCATTGCGGCCTGTACTGGAGATGTGCTCGCGGCGGGCAGCCTAGAGCTGACCATCACGGATGCCTCTTTCGGAAGGTTGACGCCAGCCCGCGTGGAGCTGTTGGCGGAGGATGGCCAATCCCTGTTGCCGGATAACGCCCTGCGGGTCTTCGCTGACTGCGGCCGTGCCCCGGTTCACAACTGGTTACCCTGGACCGCCGCATTGCAGGCGCTTTGGAATGCGCGCAGGGATGTGTGGAATCCATACACCCAGACCAGGCAATTTTACGTCGACGGAACGATCACCACGCAACTGCCACCGGGCAGATATACCGTGACGGCGACCAAGGGGATCGAGTTTGAGGTCGAGCGCGTGGATTTCGTCGTGAGGGAAGGATCAACCCAGGCCGTGAAGCTGGAGCTGGTTCGCTGGATCGATATGCCCAGCCAGGGTTGGTACAGCGCAGATGACCACTTACACATTCCCCGTGCGCATCCGCGTTTCGATCCGCTGCTCGCCACCTGGATGCAGGCAGAGGATATTCATGTCGGAAATTTCCTGCAAATGGGGCTGGCACGCGACGTTCACATAACCCCTCAACACAGTTTCGGCCCGCAGTCTGTCTACCGTGAAGAGAATACCCTGGTTGTCAGCGGCCAGGAGAATCCGCGCACCCATGT
>CAMYKC010000182.1:2112-7032 GCA_947258865.1 uncultured Lysobacterales bacterium | reverse complement strand
AAGGAATACTGTTTGGCGGAGATACAACAATGACAGATAGTAGCGGGAAATTGACTTTTGAAATTCCTGGTTGATACCAATGTCATTTCCGAGATCAGGAAAGGACAGCGTGGACACGCGAAGGTCATGGCGTGGTGGGATTCCATACCGGTATCCGAACTGTTTATAAGTGTATTGACACTCGGGGAAATTCACCTGGGTATCTTGAAAATCAAACGTCGCGACATGACTCAGGCGGAAAACCTCAGGGTGTGGCTGGAAGGCTTGAGAAGGATATTCGCGAGTCGACTGGTCGCCGTGGGTCCGCGAGTAGCCATGACCTGGGCCGAAATCCAAACTGCAAGGACGTTTCCGCTAATTGACAGCCTGATTGCGGCAACTGCGATTGCCAACAACTTCACACTGGTCACCAGAACCACAAAGGATATGTCGGATCTTGGTGTAAAGCTTCTTAATCCGTTTAAGGATTGAACCAACGCATGTACCGCAGATGCATCCTCAGGTAAAATGCCTGACGCAGAGTTCCCGGGGGCCCTTAGCTCAGCTGGTTAGAGCAGTCGACTCATAATCGATTGGTCGAAGGTTCAAGTCCTTCAGGGCCCACCATTTTTTATTGGTCCATACCGAAGACAGGTGCCACGGGTCGGCAGCAGCCCTCTCTGCTACTTGGCGGTACCTTCTCCGATCTCCATCGGATTGGCGGGATCGGCGGCCCATTCCTCGAGCGAAGCGGCGTAGACGGCGATATCGGTGAAGCCGAGCCGGTCCAGAACGAAAGCGTCAGCCGCCGCAGCAATTCCGCCACCACAGTAGGTGATCGTGCGTGCGTCGCGGTCAGCAGCCACCATCATCTCCAACTCATCGTACGATCGAAAGCGGCCTGTCTCGTCGAAGAGCAAGGATGAAGGAACGTTCGAGGCGCCCGGAATATGGCCCGGCCGGGCGTACATGGTCATATCACCCCGATAGTGGGCCCCGGACATAGCGTCTATGAGCTGGACTGTACTGTCTTCGAGAGCGGCGAGCACCTCGTCGCGATCGGCAATCAGCCGCGGTCGCAGGGACGGGGTGAGCCGTCCGGGAGCTTGATTGGCCGGCTCGGTCGATACGGGATATCCTGCGGCGGTCCAGGCTCCCAGCCCCCCGTCGAGTAGCGCCGCGCGTTCGAACCCGATCCAGCGCAACATCCACCAGACGCGGGCCGCCCAGGCGGTGTAGTTCGCGTCGTACAGAACCACGCGGGTGTCGTCGCCGACACCCAGAGCACTCATGGCGGCGACGAACTGCTCCGGCGACGGCATGGGAAACTCCAGCGGGCTGCCACCGTCGGACAACTCGCCCATGAGATCAGCGAAGCCCGCGGTCGGAATGTGCCCAGCCTCGTAATTGGCCCGCCCACTCGTGGTACGCAAACCTCCCTCCCCGTCGGGCTCCACGAGGACGGTGCAATCGAGCACCACCAGATCAGGGTCATCGAGGTGCTGGCTCAGCCATTCGGCACTCACAAGCGTATCCATTTCAGTCCCGACGTCGCTGATGGGGTCGAACTGTTCATCTGATCTGGAGCAGGCCATCATGAGACCCGAGGCTGCTACCAGGACGAGAATTTTTCCCAGGTGATGATGAAGTGTCATAATTTCTTCCTCCTTGAACAAGCAAGATAGAAGATATGGGGTCAGAGTCAAGTGCCAGAGTGCTTTTCACCGGACCGGCCCTGGCCGGGGTTGGTGGGATGAGACGTAAGTTGAAAGTTCAGATTTGGCCTGGAACGAGTGAGCGCGACCCTTTCATGATTATCTGCGGCAAAATGCCTGAAAAAGTGTAGGAAACTGCCCAAGGTGAAAAATTACACTATTAGTCACACTATTCAAATAAGATCTAGGTAACCTATTGATAGAAAAAAACAACAACTCGACTCATAATCGATTGGTCGAAGGTTCAAGTCCTTCAGGGCCCACCATTTATCTCCGGTCCAGCGCTTTTCTTTCAAGCCACTGTCGTAAGACTAAGATCGCCGTAATCTATTCGGCAGCATTTGCTGGGCGGTTCGAGACCCGGATGAATGTATCCGGCCTGCGTTCCGCCATCAGCATGTAATTGACGTTCATGCGCCGGGTCAGGCTGAAGGAACGGGTCAGCGGATTTACCGTGACGCCCGATTGTTTCTTGACCTGCAAACCGCCCTCGGCCAGCAATTGCCGTAGCTCGGCCGGCGTGCGGAATTCACACCAGCGATGGGTGCCGCGCGGCAGCCAGCGCAGAATATACTCCGCACCAACGATAGCGAACAGCCATGCCAGCGGGGTGCGATTGATGGTCGCCACGATCATGACGCCCGCGTCAGCAGTGAGTCGGTTGCAGGCGGACATGAAGGCCGGCAGGTCGGCCACGTGCTCCACGACTTCCATGTTGAGCACGACATCGAAGCGCGCACCACTCTTCGCCATCGATTCCGCCGTCCGCGCCTGGTAATCGATCTCCAGGTTCTGTTGGCGGGCATGGACCATGGCGGTCCGGATGTTTTTTTCGACCACGTCAATACCGGTTACCTGAGCGCCCATGCGAGCCATGGACTCGGCGAGGATTCCACCGCCACATCCGATATCCAGCACGCGCAGTCCGTCGAAAGGCCGCAGCGCGTCCCGCGGCGGGCCGAAATGTTCCCAAAGAGCCTGCCGAATCCAGACGACCCGCAGTTCATTCAGGCCGTGCAGCGGCCAGAAAGGGCCCTGCTTGTCCCACCAGAAAGCGGCCAGACCTTCGTAAAATTCAACTTCGCGCGGATTGACGGTCGTATCGTTCATGTTGCATCTTCCATTGCCAATTCGGGGGAGGCCGCCACGCGAGCCAGTCGGCGGTCCTGAATCTTCAACATCACCCGTTGCCCACCTTCGCTGATCGCAATTCCGGTCAGGATCAGGGCCAGCCCGGTCAGGGCCGCCCGCTCAATCGATTCACCAAGCACCAGCGCCCCGGCCAGCACGGCCCAGGCCGGCACCAGGTAGTTGACCAGAGAGAGGAAGGTCGGACCGGGCCCTTGCACCAATCTGAAAAAGAGAATTGTGGAAAAAGCGGTGCATATCACGCCAAGCACGGCGATGGCCATCAGTGCATCGGGCTTCGGGGGCCACGTGATCGCCGAGACTGATGGAATGCTGGCCGGCAACGTCACCGCGGTCGCAATCAGCAGCATCCCGGCTGCCAGCGGAATCGGGTTTCCGTGCCCGCACCGTCGCGTGTAGATGCTGCCGGCGGCATAGCTCAGCGACGCCACGAGGACCGCCAACATGCCCCAGGTTTCCATGCGTCCCGCCTGCAAACCCGCCAAGTCTGGCCCAATCACCTGAAAGACACCCGCAAACCCCACCAAGAAACCGGCGATGCGAAGTCCGGACAATCGCTCGCCTGGAATGAAGTAATGCGACAGCGTGACGACGAACAGCGGCATGACCGCCATGAGGATGGCTGTGAGACCTGAATCAATGTACCGCTGGGCCCATGCGATCAGGTTGAACGGCAGGATTGTGCCTAGCGTGGCCATGATCAGGATCGGGATCCACTTACGGCCGGGACGCGGCAAGCCTGTCCCGCTCCAGTAAAGTACGAGCAACAGCACCGCAAGGGCAATTGCGATGCGAACCGCGACAAGCAAGGCCGGCGGGAAAGACTGAAGCGCCAGTTCCGTAAACAGGAACGCCGAACCCCAGAATACGGTCAGGGCCAGCAGCACCATCCAGTCGCTTAAAGAGGCTGTACGAGGCATTATTATATTTAATCTATACAAATAGTCTATAAACACGCTATCATACCATTTTAATCTATACATATACTATACATTTCGAACTTTTGACAAGGCCAAGCAATGAGTTGTACACCATACATACAACGACCCGATGTGCCTCCGTACAAAACTTTCTCCGGGCGGGAACCCGACGCCACGGGCATTCCGGGCAGCGCGGGAATCCTGGGTTATGCAGGGGTTATTCCATTCGCTGCCTGCACCGCCCTGTTGGCATGGGGGGACCCGGCCTGGCAACCGATGGTTTTGGAAGCATTCATGATTTACAGCGCCGTCATCCTTTCATTCATTGGCGGCATTCGCTGGGGCGCGGCCTTTACGGGCAACAAGGTTCGGGGCGGCGCGTTCGCTATTTCCGTCATACCCAGCCTGTGGGCAGCGTTCTTTCTTTGGTGGCCAGGCGAGCGGGAAGCCATGTGGGGGCTCATGACAGGATTCGCCCTGATGGGGCTGGCCGACTGGTTGCGCCCGGCATTTAAAATGCCGGCATGGATGCGCCCGTTGCGGATTCGCCTCACTGCGGCTGTTCTTGCGTGTCACATGGCGGTGGTTACACTGTTATGAAAGATCGGCTCCGAAATTGCAGGAAAGCGGCGTGAAACCCATGTGGAATTACAGCGGCAGCAAGCGTCCACCCTTCGCCGAATCGCCCGGTGCCGGACAGGAATCGGTGTGGGACTATCCTCGCCCGCCACAACTACTGGCGGACGTGCGCTTGATTGAAGTCCTGAGCGGCTGCAACCTGATCGCCCGTTCCGACAAGACGTATCGGGTCTGTGAAACGGCCAGCCCCCCAACCTTTTATATACCGCCAGCGGATATCGATTTGAATCTGCTCAAAGAAGCGGCGGGAAGCTCTTACTGTGAATGGAAAGGCGCGGCGCGCTACTGGGTATTGAAGGCACGACCCGCGCCCGTCCCGGTCGGCTGGAGTTACCCCAAACCCAGAGCGGCCTTCAGCAAGCTGAAGGACTTCGTTTCGTTCTATCCAGGCCGCGTCGACTGTTATGTCAACGGAGACTTGGTGCGCCCGCAACCCGGTGGTTTCTACGGTGGTTGGATTACCGATGACGTGGTTGGCCCGTTCAAAGGCGAGCCCGGCACGGGGCACTGGTAACGGT
>CAMYKC010000182.1:0-2086 GCA_947258865.1 uncultured Lysobacterales bacterium | reverse complement strand
CAAGCGGATATCGTGCTGATGGCCGAAGTCGATGCAGAAACCAGCTACGTCCGCCACCACAAGCAAAAACTGGTGCTGCTGCTGTCCGCCATGCGGCATTTCGCCCGGGAATTGGCAGCAGAGGATATCCGGGTCGATTATGTGCGACTGGATGACGCCGGCAATACCGGCTCCTTCTCCGGTGAACTGACACGAGCGCTCGTACGCCATGACTGTGATCGAATCGTGGTCACGGAACCGGGCGAATGGCGCGTCCGGGAGATGCTGCGTGGCTGGGCGAAGGAATATGATGTTCCGCTCGAAATCCGGGAGGACAACCGCTTCCTGTGCTCGCTCGGGGCATTCGAGGAATGGGCGCAGGGCCGTAAAAGCCTGCGCATGGAGTATTTTTACCGGGCCATGCGCCGCAAGACGGGCTGGCTGATGGACGGAGAAAAGCCGGTCGGCGACAAGTGGAATTACGACAGCCTGAACCGCAAAGCGCTGCCCGGGAGTGTGCGCTTGCCTGACCGCCTGCGCTTCGAACCGGACGAAATTACCCGGCAGGTCATGGACCTGGTCCGTTCCCGCTTTGACGATCACTTTGGCGATCTCGATGCGTTCAGCTGGGCCACCAGCCGCGAAGACGCCAATCTTGCGCTGGACCATTTCATCACAGACTGCCTGCCCCATTTCGGCAACTACCAGGACGCCATGAAAGCAGGTGAGGACTTCCTGTTCCATGCCCTGATCTCCCCCTGTCTGAATATCGGGCTGCTGGAACCCAGGGAGGTATGCGAGGCGGCGCTGTGTGCCTATGGGCAGGATGCCGCGCCGCTGCCGGCGGTCGAGGGTTTCATCCGTCAGATTCTCGGGTGGCGCGAGTATGTACGCGGGCTTTACTGGCTGAAAATGCCGGCTTATGCGGACAGTAACTTCCTGCAGGCGACGAGGCCCCTGCCGGATTTTTTCTGGACCGCGGAAACCGACCTGAACTGCCTGCGTGAAACCATCGAGTCAACGCGCCGCAATGCCTATGCGCATCATATTCAGCGCCTGATGGTGACCGGTAACTTCGCGCTGCTGGCCGGCCTGGCGCCCGCTGAGGTCGAGGAATGGTACCTGGCCGTCTACGCCGATGCATTCGAGTTGGTTGAGCTGCCGAACACGCACGGCATGACGTTGTTCGCGGACGGAGGCGTGCTGGCATCCAAGCCTTATGCAGCGTCGGGGGCCTATGTCAATCGCATGTCGGACTACTGTTCCGGCTGCCGATACGAACCAGGACAGAAAGTCGGCGAGAACGCTTGTCCATTCAACCTGCTTTACTGGGATTTCCTCCACCGCAATGAAGCGTCGCTCAAAACGAATCCGCGCATGGGCCTGGCTTACCGAAACCTCTCCAACATGCCGAAGGGCCAGGTCGATGCCGTGACCGAGCAGGCCAGCCGGTTTCTGCAGACATTGGATCAGGGTTAGCCACTGATGAGATTCGACTCGCATCAGGCCATCGCGGCGCGCGGCCCCCGCCGCTGCTCGATTCGCTGCCACACTTTTTCATGGATGTGAAACGCGAACGTGTTCAATGCCGGTTCAAGCAGGGCGATCGCGCCGCCGATCAGCACACTGCCGGTCATCACGTAGGCGAGCGCGAAGGCCACCGTGAAATGGACGGCTGCGAACAATGCCGTTTTCCTCATTGGATTACTCTCCTTTAACTGACTTCATGACAGAATTACATAGACGACTTATGCATATATAAAATTGATTTATTTTAATTTTTTAATAGATTTTACATATACCAACAGGGCTAGCAAAAATGTGGTTGATTGACAGAGGTGGAAGCTGATCATGGCTGATCTGGGGCTGCCGGCCCATTTGGCCGAGCGCTGCGTCGTGCACGGCCGGCAAACCATTCGCACTTCCGGTGAATTCGTTCTTTACTGGGCGCACCACGCACTGCGCGCCCATGAGAACCCGGCGCTTCATGCCGCCGCGGCACTTGCCGTTGCTTCCGGACTTCCGCTGCTGGTTTACCAGGGCCTCGGCGGTCGGCATCGTTATAACGCCGACCGCCACTAGCGGTTCATCCTGGAAGCCGCCCGCG
>CAMYKC010000181.1 GCA_947258865.1 uncultured Lysobacterales bacterium | reverse complement strand
TGTTGCTCGAGTGCATGGCAGACTTTGTTAATGAACATCACGTTATAAGTATATATCAATATATATAGGAAACCACACCTGGTCGATACCTGAGAACCTGCAGGCAGCCTTTCAAATTTATGTGGTTTATTTGATCTCGATTCAGATACTTGAATCCCGAATGGTCTAATTTCACTCACAAGCTAAACACTTTTCCGGCAACCATCAGTTAACCATTATGAACAATGAAATCCTGACCCTCGAACCCCGCGCCATGTGGACACATTTCGTCGATCTGAATGCCGTGCCCCGGCCATCCAAGAAAGAAGAAAAAGTCATCGCTTTCCTGCAAGATTTCGGCAACCGCCTCGGCCTGGAAACCCTGGTTGACGATACCGGCAACGTGATCATCAAAAAGCCGGCAAGCCCGGGCATGGAAGACCGGGTGACCATCGTGATTCAGGGTCACATGGACATGGTCCATCAGAAAAACGCGGACACCGACTTCGACTTCGATAAACAGGGCATTGAGATGTTTATCGATGGGGACTGGGTGAAGGCTCGCGGGACGACCCTGGGCGCGGACAACGGCATCGGGGTGGCCTCGGCCATGGCTATCCTTGCATCTGATGACATTGCCCATCCGGCCATCGAGGCTCTGTTCACCGTTGACGAGGAAACCGGCATGACCGGCGCGATGGGGCTGAAGGGCGGCCTGCTCTCCGGCGAAATCCTCCTCAATTTGGATACCGAAGACGACAATGAAATCACCATTGGCTGTGCCGGCGGCGTCGATGTAACCGTAAGTGGCAGCTATCGGCAGGAAAGCCCGGGCAGGGGAGACCAAGCATTTCTTCTGAGCGTTAAGGGGTTGACGGGCGGCCATTCCGGCATGGATATTCATCGCGGGCGCGGCAACGCCAACAAGTTGATCAATCGCTTGTTGTTCCTGTCTGGGGAGCATTCCGGCATGCGCATCGGCTCAATCGATGCGGGCGGTCTGCGCAACGCGATTCCCCGTGAGTCCTTTGCCACGGTAACCGTGGAAGCATCTCAGGCCGCGGCTTTCCAGGGGTTTGTCTCCGAACAGGCGGCCATACTCAAGTCCGAATACGCCACAACAGACCCTGGTCTGGAGATCCTGTTGGAGCCGGCGGAGTTGCCTGCCTCTGTGCTCAGCGCTGATTTTCAGGGCAAATTGCTGCGGGCGGTGTGGGCTTGCCCCAACGGTATATTCCGTATGAGCCCGGATGTTGAAGACCTGGTTCAAACCTCCAACAACCTGGCCCGCGTGCTGGCCAGGGACGGGAAATACCAGGTCATGTGCCTGACCCGCGGCTCCGTGGATACGGAAAAAATGGACCTGGCCCGCGCGATTCGTTGCACCTTTGAACTTATCGGCGCTGACGTTAATGTCAGTGGCGCCTATCCTGGCTGGGCGCCCCGGCCCGATGCGCCCATTGTGAAACTCATGAGCGCTTTGTACGAAGAAATGTTCAGCGAAAAGGCGCCCGTGCTGGCCTGTCACGCGGGACTGGAATGCGGCATCCTGGGCAGGAATTACCCCGATATGCAGATGATCTCCTTTGGCCCCAATATCCGTGGTGCCCATTCACCGGATGAAAAGGTTCAGATCAGTTCGGTACAAAAATACTGGGGGTTTCTGATGGAAACGCTGAAAAGGATTCCTCGGAAACAATTACCATAGAGTCGCCCGTTTTTTCCTGCGCAGAGTCTTTGATCAGTCAGAGGCCACCGCGACCAGCTGACCGGGTGGATTCGTCAGAAGTGCAAGAAGTTTCAGCAAGGCCAGAAGAAGAATACCGGCAAACCAATTGTGCGCCACAGCCAGGCCGATCGGAAGGCTGGCGAGTATCGCGGTCACACCAATCAGGAATTCGAAGGCGACGAGGGCAACGATGACAATGGCGATGGCCCGGTAAGCCGGGTCTGCCCGCAGCGCGGCCAGCGCTGCAATAACGATGACGATCAAGCTGAGAATCGATCCCAGGCGATGGGCCTTATGGATCGCGAGCCTTTCGTTACCGCCAATGGCCTGTCCGCTGCTGGTTACTTCGTGTTTCCTGGTCAAATCGAGAGCGGTCATCAGCGCATTCCCGGGCCACCAGCTGCCGTGGCAGTCAGGCAATGTCTGGCAGGAAGTAGCCGCGAAATTTGCACTTGTCAGGCCGCCCAGCAGGATCTGAATCGAGAGCACCGCGACGGCGGTTAACGTTAGCCAGCGAGCCCGCGGGCTGCCACCATGCCGCTTTCCTGTGCTGAAAACCATCCAGCCCAATAGTGCAAGCATACTGAACCCCCCGGCGAGGTTGCCCATGACAACCGAGGGATCATGCAAGCTGCCGGACCGGAGACCGAGAACCGCCAGGTAGATAGTCAGCGCCAGCAGGGTAAAGGACGCCAGGCGCTGCTGCTTGCTGCGAATCGAAATGAAGGCCATGAATACGACCAGCAAGCCAAGCACGCTGGCAACCAGGCGGTGTAAGGGCGTCGCCCAGGAAAGCGGTTCATTGCTTTCGCGGACCAGTTTTTGATAAGCGTCCTCGGCCGGGATCGTTTGCGTAACGGCAGGCGCATCACCGATGCGGCCGTAACATGCGGGCCAGTCGGCACAACCGATTCCTGAATGCGCCAGCCGGAGGTAGGCGCTCAGTGACACGAGAATAATAACCAACAGCAAGGAAATTTTGGCGAGAGATCTCATCGTTTCGTCGTTCCCGGCACAGCTTCAGTCCTCGACCCGCTCGAGGTAAACGGCTTCGCCCCGCACAAGCCGGACGAATCGGGGGGATTCTTTCCATTCCACACGGTCAAGGCCATTCCCAAAATTCCACAACCAGGCTGTATTCCAGTGAAACTGGTAATCGTTCGCTGACCAGTATTCACCGGGTTGGGTGAGCGGGAAGTACTTCGTGTTGATGCTGGGCGGCGTCCGCGTCTTGCGCGGGTCGCTGATGGAACCGAGTTCATCCCTGCTGGGCACTCGCCAATCGTTGAATCCGCAATATCCCGTTTCGTTGACGGCTTGCACCAGGGCGAACGTATCGCACTGGCTGCCGGTACAACTGCCGCCATCGGGTTTACCGCGGTAATCCAGTTCACCACTCGCGTCTTCATCGGGACTGAACCAGGTATACGTGTTGCTGCGGTCATGGAGCCCGGGTGTGTCGGTCTTAACTTCCCAGATTAGTCCGGTGAACTGGTCCAGAACACAGGGCCCTGACTCACCCGCCGTGAGCTGATTGCCGTCGGCGTCGAGCGCGACGTACTTGCTGTCGTGAATTTCCGGCCCTGGTCCTGACTGGCTGTCACAGGCCGTGGCAAGAAACAGAAGGGCCAGGCAGGCGAAGAGCCTTCTTGGGCAATGCAACGGCTTGTCTCCCCGTTCTGAAATTGTTGCTAATCATACTGCAAATAATTCAGGTATTTGACCTGAATCAATTAGGGTGCACTTTTGTTGATGCTATCATTAAAATGCGGAGATGTATTTCAAACAAAAGTGACATTGAGGGCCTTACACAATGAACCAGGAAATATCCGGGACGGAGAGAAGCGTCCGCGTGCCAATCATGCAGCGCATCATGGACAATCCATTTATCTTACTTTTTATCGGCGTGGTTTTTCCCGCCGTTTTTTACATCATCTGGGGAATCATGGAAATCGTTTCCATTCCCATCGCACCCTGATAACTACATTATAAAGGTGAAATCGTGACTTCCATTCAACCCCCTTCGGAGACTATCTGGTGGAAACAACCACTGGATCGGGTAGAAGGGACCTGGATCGCGCTTGCGCTGGTCTGGTCCCTGATCATGTTCATCATGATGCCGCTCTGGCACGTCTATGGTAAGCAAAACCTCTCGAACGAGGCTTACCGGACTACGCCGGAGGCATTCATGGCAAAAACTCAGGCGATGGTCAACCAGTACACGGTCCGGACCGAAACCAACCAAAATATGCCTGTAGTCCGCCCCCCACCTGGCAGTGATGTCTATCTGCTCGGACGCTTATGGCAGTGGTGGCCACTGCTGGAACTCGAGAAAGGCCAGACTTACCGGCTGCACATCTCATCAATGGACTGGCAACACGGCTTTTCCGTGCAGCCCGTCAACATCAACACCCAGATCGTTCCGGGCTATGAAATGGTGTTGACCATCACGCCCGATACCAGTGGTGACCAGACCATCATCTGCAACGAATATTGCGGTATCGGCCACCACAACATGGTCGGCAAAATCTATATCACGGAGGGCGGATCATGAAAAACCAGGAATTCAGGACCTGCCCCGAATCGGGATTACAGTTCCATAAACCGGCCGAGACACTGATGCGGCTCAATGCCGTGGTGGCGGTCGTCGCTCTGCTCGTTGGTGGCTTGACCGCTCTTGCGATCACATTGACACGCTGGCCGACCGTGCACTTGCTTCCGGCTGACAGGTTTTACCAGTTGCTGACGACGCACGGCATCAACATGCTGATCTTCTGGATCATCTTTTTCGAAATCGCCGTACTCTACTTCTGCTCGTCCACCCTGTTGCGGTGCCGCCTGGCGACGCCAAAGCTGGGCTGGGTGGCCTTCGTCCTGATGGTATTGGGCGCCGTCATCAACAACGTGTCGGTATTCGGTGGTAATTCATCCGTGATGATGACTTCCTATGTGCCCATGCCCGCCGAGCCGATGTTTTATCTGGGGCTGATCCTGTTCGCCGTGGGCGCGCTGATCGGCTGCTTCATCTTTCTCGGTACACTGGTGATCGCCAAGGAAGAGAAAACCTACGAAGGGTCGATACCTCTGGTCACTTTTGGCGCTTTGACGGCATGCATCATCGCCATTTTCACGATTTCCATGGGGGCGGTGATCCTGATCCCGACCTTCCTGTGGTCGGTTGGCCTGATCGCCAACATAGATGCGCCTTTGTACCGCCTTATCTGGTGGGGCTTTGGCCATTCATCGCAGCAG
>CAMYKC010000180.1 GCA_947258865.1 uncultured Lysobacterales bacterium | reverse complement strand
ATGCGGGTAAATATGCGATCGATCGGGCCGATCACCGCCGAACTGGCGGGCACCCAGCTACCGGCATGCGCCAACAGGACGATTAGGGCGGTCTGCCGCATGTAGGTCGACTTGCCGCCCATGTTCGGACCCGTGACGATCAACATCCGGGTATCAACGTCGAGCCGGATGTCATTGGGAGTAAACGGCTCGTCCTGGATCTGTTCCACTACCGGGTGGCGGCCGGCGGTGATTTCCAGGCTGTCGCGGCCGGTCATGTCCGGCTGGACCAGGTTCAATCTTCCGGCTCGTTCGGCGAACGCACACAGCACGTCCAGACGGGCGAGCCGGGCAGCCATGTCCTGGAGGGATTCGATCTCATCGAGCAGCCAGTTCAGCAATTCGGCATAGCAGTGTTTCTCGCGGGCGAGGGCGCGTTCACGGCTGGACAGGACCTGGTCCTCGAAAGTCTTGAGTTCCTCGGTGATGTAGCGTTCGGCCGCTTTCAGAGTTTGTTTGCGGGTGTACTCCGGCGGCACCAGGTGCTGATGGGTGTGCGTGACCTCGATGTAGTAGCCGTGCACCCGGTTATAGCCGACCTTCAGGCTGGGAATCCGGGTTTGTTCCTTTTGCTCTTGCTCGTATTTCAGCAGAAAATCGCTGGCATTTTCCGACAGCCCACGCAGCTCATCGAGTTCCTGGTCGTAGCCGCTGGCAATCACACCACCGTCGCGTATCAGTACGGGCGGCTCTTCAATAATTGCCCGCGCGAGCAACTGGTGCAAATCGGGGAACGCTGGCAATTCACCAACCGCCTGTTGCAATTCCTTATCACTGCTGGCCACGATCGCCACCAGTCGTGGCATCGTTCCAAGCGCATGGCGCAGTGTGGTCAGGTCTCTGGGGCGCGCGGTTTTCAGCGCGACCCTTGAAAGGATCCGTTCCACATCTCCAACGCCGCGCAGCTCATCGCGAAACGGCTCGTAGGCGTGACCGGCCAGTAAGGCACCCACTGCAGTATGCCGCCGGGCCAGTCTGCGTTGGCTTCGCAGTGGATTGCCGATCCAGCGGCGCAGCAGCCTTCCGCCCATGGCAGTGACCGAAGAATCCATGATGCCGACCAGTGTGTGGTCTTTCTCGCCGCTAAGGCTGGATTCGATTTCCAGGTTACGCCGGCTGATCGCGTCGAGATGAAGGAATTCATCCGGCTGCTCCAGCTGAATGCCGCGCAGATGGGGCAGTGCGGTGCGCTGGGTTTCCTGGAGGTAATCCAGCAGCACGCCGGCGGCCGTCGCGGCGAGCGGAAGGTCTTCGATACCGAAGCCCCGCAGGTCCGCGGTCGAAAACTGTTCGCACAGCAATTTGCCTGACTGCTTCACATCAAACTTCCACGGTGGCCGTTCGCGGACGCCGTCCGGCCGGGCGAACGGCAAGTCAAGGCCTTCCTCGATCAGCAATTCTGCCGGTTGCAATCGTTCAATCTGGGCTTCCACTTCCTCCAGCGAGTCGAGCGGGCGCACCATGAACCGTCCGGAAGCCAACTCCAGCCAGGCCAGAGCCAGTTCGCTGCCGGATCCGGCCAGCGCTGCCAGCAGGTTCTCCTGGCGGGATTCAAGCAGGGCTTCTTCGGTTATAGTCCCCGGAGTCACCACGCGCACCACCTCGCGCTCCACCAGGCCCTTGCCCGGCACCGGTTCACTGACCTGCTCGCAGATAGCGGCCGATTCACCCAGCCGCACCAGGCGCGCCAGATAATTGTCCAGCGCGTGATGGGGAACGCCGGCCATCGGGATCGGCGCGCCGCCGGATTCACCACGGGTGGTCAGCGTGATATCCAGTAACCTGGCCGCCCGCTTCGCATCGTCATAGAACACTTCGTAGAAATCGCCCATGCGGAACAGCAGCAAGGTGTCGGGAAACTCCGCCTTGATGCTGAGATACTGCTGCATCAAGGGTGTGTGGCCCGGAGTATTTTTTGTTGCGGCCTTGGGCTGTTTTAGAGGGACTGGTGAAGACATCGGGAGCAGTGTAACTTAATGTCCATTCGCGTCGAAAGATGGAAAACAGGATCGAGGGCCTGAAGGTGGAAGATTTTGTGGTTCCCGGCGATTCCGGGTTCGAACAATTGGTGGCGCAATTGGCTGAAAAGCTGGCTGCCAGCAGAAGCAAACTGGCGACAGCCGAATCCTGCACCGGCGGCTGGATCGCCAAGTGCTGCACCGACCGTGCGGGCAGTTCCGACTGGTTCGATCGAGGTTTCGTGACCTACAGCAATGCGTCCAAGCGGGAGTTGTTGGGCGTGGACGCAACGACGCTCGCCAAAGAGGGCGCGGTTAGCCAGGAAGTAGCCATCCAAATGGCTGAGGGTGCCCGGCAGCGTTCCACGGCGGATATGGCCCTGGCGGTAACGGGGATCGCCGGCCCGGATGGCGGCACCGAAGATAAGCCGGCCGGCACCGTGTGGTTCGCCTGGGCGGTCGGCAAACAGCCTGCGGACAGCGACGTCGTGCAATTTTCCGGAGACCGCGAGGCCGTCCGGCGGCAAACCGTGGCCTATGCCCTGCAAGGCCTGCTTGATCGGATCGGCCCTTGAGCAAGCCCCATCGGTTATTTTTCGCCCTGGTGCCTGATCGACCTGTCAGGAAGGCAGTTGCGCAGCTTCAATGCGCGGTCAACGCTGAAGGCCGCGCGGCAAAGCCGGAGAACTTCCATGTAACTCTTGCATTCCTGGGTATGCAGCCGCCGGAGCTCATTCCCGAAATCTGCGCGGTGGCGGCCCGGCTCACTTTCAGGCCTTGCCATGTTGTCCTCGACCAAATGGGGCAGTTTCGGCGAGCGGGCGTGTTCTGGCTGGGTGCGAGCACCATTCCCGCGCCACTGCGAACGTTTCAGCAATCGCTGGTCGATGCACTGCTCGACGCGGGTATCGGTTACGATCGTAAGCCGTGGAAATTCCATCTGACCCTTTATCGCCGTTTGAGAAAACCTCCCCGGATAATGGACCCCGTTGCGATCGAGTGGTGTCTGAACGGCTTCGATTTAATCGAGTCGGTCAGTGTTAAAAGCAGTGTTGAATATCACTCTATCGGACACTGGAACACCGAGTCATGAGTCTTATATCCATGACCTGTGTAGGATTTGTACCGGGCTTGCGAAATAGGGCTGAAGCCGCACTTTGGGCTGTGTCATAATTGCGTGCAAGCGGGCCGAAGGCGCCAATAAAAAACAACGGAGAGGAACATGGACGACAACAGAAAACAGGCTTTAGCAGCAGCACTCCAGCAGATTGAACGCCAGTTCGGCAAGGGCGCGATAATGCGCCTGGGCGACGGAACCGCTGCCAACGACATAGGTGTCGTGTCCACCGGCTCACTCACGCTGGATAGCGCATTGGGTATCGGCGGTCTGCCCAGGGGCAGGGTGGTCGAAATCTATGGCCCCGAGTCCAGCGGTAAAACGACGCTGACGCTGCACGCCATCGCCGAATGCCAAAAAATCGGCGGCACGGCAGCCTTCGTGGATGCCGAACATGCGCTCGATCCCAATTATGCTGAAAAATTGGGCGTCAACGTGGAAGACCTGCTGGTCTCGCAACCCGATACCGGCGAGCAGGCGCTGGAAATCACCGACATGCTGGTTCGCTCCGGCGCGGTCGATATGGTGGTTGTCGACTCGGTCGCCGCCCTGACGCCAAAGGCCGAGATCGAGGGCGAAATGGGTGACTCCCACGTGGGCCTCCAGGCCCGGCTGATGTCGCAGGCGCTGCGCAAACTGACCGGTAACATCAATCGCTCCAAATGCATGGTGGTCTTCATCAACCAGATCCGCATGAAGATCGGTGTCATGTTTGGCAGCCCGGAAACCACCTCCGGCGGTAACGCGCTGAAGTTCTATGCCTCGGTCCGGCTCGATATCCGTCGCATCGGCGCGCTGAAGAGGGGCGACGAAGTGGTCGGCAACCAGACCCGGGTCAAGGTCGTCAAGAACAAGGTGGCGCCGCCGTTCAAGCAGGCAGAATTCGAGATTCTTTACGGCGAGGGTATCTCCCGTGAAGGTGAACTCATCGAGCTGGGCGTGAAACACAATTTCGTTGACAAGTCAGGCGCCTGGTACAGCTACCAGGGCGACCGCATCGGCCAGGGCAAGGAGAATGTCCGCCAGTTCCTCAAGGACAATCCCGAAATGGCTGACGAGATCGAACAGAAGATCCGGGCTGAACTCATGCCTGCGCGCACTCCTGAAGCACCAGCCGAAGAGCCCGTGGCAGAATAGCTAAAGAGCAGTCTGTTGCCCCAGGCCCCGGCGGAGACGCCCTCATTGTCCGAAATGAGGGCGTTCGCATATCGCTTGCTGGGCCAGCGTGAATACAGCGTGTTCGAACTGGGCCAGCGGATACGTCGGAAATGGCCTGGCGCCCCGGACATCGGCGACCTGCTTGACGCCCTGGTCAATGAAAACCTGGTTTCCGACGAGCGCTTTGCCGAGTCCTTTATCCGTTCCCGCCTGCAACGGCACCAGGGCCCTTTCAAGATCAAAGCCGGTCTGCGCTCCAAGGGCGTTTCAGATACGCTGATCTCCCGCCAACTGGATGCTTATTCGGATCAGTGGACCGAACTGGCGTCAGAATGGCTTGTCCGCCAGCACGACGGCCCAATCGATTTCGACAGCAAGAAGAAATACTACCGGCGCCTGGTGAACCGGGGCTTCACCCACGATCAGGCCATGGATGCGGTGAATCAACCTTAGTTTGCGCCCTTTTATTCCGTAAGCCGGAGGTGCCAGGTATCCATATGCAGGACACGCTCGAGACATCCCTGTGCGCTCGTCATCTGTTCCCGACAGATGACGGTCCTGCATATGGATATCCGCCACCTCCCGAAAACGAAAATAAACATAAGACTGAATGTTTTAGCGCACAGATACTCATTCTGTCTTGGATTCGGTACACTCCGCTCTCACATTGAGAATATTGGATATAGCGGGCGCGAAGCCAGAGAAAGTGATGGGCAGCAGTAGCGGT
>CAMYKC010000179.1 GCA_947258865.1 uncultured Lysobacterales bacterium | reverse complement strand
CGCACGGTGCAACATGACCGGTGTCTGACGTGAGCCATCTTCGGCCACATATGTCGCCCCAAGACGTTCCGGCATATTAAAATCCAGCTGCAAGGTGCCACATTGCCATATCCGGCCAATCGAATCTCTCAGCTTAAAATCGATTTTCGGGCCATAGAATGCACCATCACCCGGGTTCAGCTTGTATTCGACACCGCTGTCGTCGAGTGCGGCTGCAAGTGCACTTTCCGCCTTGTCCCACAGTGCATCATCACCGATCCGTTTTTCCGGACGGGTGGATAACTCCACCATCACTTCTTCAAAACCGAAATCACGATAAACACTGTAAAGCAATTTTAAAAAGGCATCGGTCTCGTTCTGGACCTGTTCGGGTGTACAGAAAATATGCGCATCATCCTGGGTAAATGCCCGAACCCGCATCAGGCCATGCAATGCACCGGATGCCTCATTGCGGTGACAGGAACCAAACTCGGCCATACGCATGGGTAAGTCGCGATAACTGTGCAGGCCGTTGTTATAAATCTGGACATGGCAGGGACAGTTCATGGGTTTGATAGCGAAGTGGCGATCCTCACAATCGGTCAGGAACATGTTTTCAATAAATTTTTCTGCGTGACCTGATTTTTCCCACAGACTGATATCAACGATTTCAGGGGTGTTGACCTCCTGGTATCCAACCTTGCGCAGACGCTGACGAATGTAGTTTTTGACCTGTGTATAGATAATCCAGCCATGGTCATGCCAGAACACCATGCCAGGTGCCTCTTCCTGGAAATGAAACAGATCCAGTTGGCGTGCGATACGGCGGTGATCGCGTTTTTCTGCTTCAGCCTGGTTATGCAGATAGGTTTTCAGATCTTTCTTGTTCGCCCAGGCGGTACCGTAAATACGCTGAAGCATCTCGTTGTTGCTGTCACCACGCCAATAGGCACCGGCCAGCTTGGTCAACTGGAAGTGACCAAGATGAGATGTGTTGGGAACATGGGGACCACGACACAAATCGACAAATTCACCTTGCTGGTACAAAGACAGCGGTTCGTCTGTCGGAATGGCTTCTATAATCTGCGCCTTGTATTCCTCGTCTTTCTGACGGAAAAACTGAACCGCTTCACCACGCCCCATAAGGAATCGCCTGACCGGTATTGCGTCTTTAACCAGGCGACGCATTTCAGCAGCAATTTTGTCCAGGTCTTCCGGTTTAAAACCGTCCGGGTAGGAAAAATCATAATAGAACCCATTCTCGATGACAGGTCCAATGGTGTACTGCGATTCGGGGAATACACGCTCAACCGCCATGGCAAGCAAATGCGCAGTGGAATGCCGAATGATCTCGAGGCCTTCTTCATCCCTGGCGGTGATAATGCGCAATGTGGCGTCGCCGGTCATTTCAAAAGAAGCATCTACCAGCTGACCGTCTACCTCACCCGCCAGGGTTGCCTTGGCAAGACCGGGGCCAATATCAGATGCTACGTCAAAAACCGTAATCGCTTGTTCAAATTGTCTCTGGCTGCCGTCCGGAAGCGTAATTAATGGCATATCAATCTCTCAAACATCATCGACTCACAACGAAAAAAGGACGCAAAGCGTCCCCTCGGTGCACTCTGCTGGTTTCCTTTACCTCAGGAGGTAGTTCGTTTCTGCAAATTCATTCCGCTATTGTACGCGTGAATGACAGCGTATCCTACTCTTTTGAATTGAAAAGGTGGTAAAAAACCACGGAAAGGATGGTGGGCACGACTGGGATCGAACCAGTGACTCCTGTCATGTCAAAGTTCGCAACCTTGAAATGTTGGGCAAGCACGTGACCGTAAACGCTTTCAAGGAACAGCATGAGTACACTGGACCCAAAGGCGGCCCGATCCAAACCATCACCACGCAGATGACGCCGCAGGAAGCCGCTGAAATATATGCTGACACCCTGCACGACGAATGAACTGATTGCACAGGAGTGTTTTCAAAAAAATTCCTCACCCCTCTGTCTACAATCTGGGCTGTTAGCCATGAGCAAATTGGACCACCAATTGGTTCCTTTAGACCCATGTATCTCTCACCAAGGTTCTTTATGCTGCAGATCAAACATGGCAACTACCACCATTCTCAATGACATAAAAAAAGAGCCAATAAGGTGAAATCAGAAAAAGCCTTTGATTACCCCACGATGGAGGGTCCTGCGATTTACCGAATCCGGGTACGCGGTCGCCTGAATACTGATTTGTCAGACCGGCTTGAAGGAATGCACATTCTGAACTTGCAGCGCAACGATGGCAAAGCCGAATCCGTACTGGAGGGAAGTATTCTCGACCAGGCTGCGTTGGCCGGTGTCCTCAACCAGCTATTCGAACTGCATCTTCCGGTGATGGCCGTCGATTGTCTCGGCGGCCCCAACAATGAGTAGTCAAGAAACCAATTGAAATCTTAACCCATTAAACCTGGATCTATTAGAGAGATAAACCAATGAATAAATCGTACTTCAGCATAAGTTTAAACATTGCGGTAGTGATTGCCGCCACACAGCTAATGTGTCTGCCGGTGGCAGCGCAAGTTAGCCAGGATGCCCTGGATTCGATTTCCACACCGGATCAGGTAGAAACATCCATCGGCACCATCGAGTTCTTCGACGGGATCCCCACCAGGGAGACTGCCAAGCTGCTCTACGACAACCTGGACTTTCTCCGTGGCGTCGAGACCTTTTTGAATGGCATCCCGGCGGCTTCAGTGGAAGGGCTCCGGCTTGGCCAAGAGTCCCTCGGCGGCGAGTCTTCGAACCAGGTGGTTATCTTCGACCAGCTGATGGACAGCAAGCCCCTGTTCCTCACCGGCAACACCGATACCGTCTATGCCTCCGCGTTTTTGGATCTTCAAAAGGACGGTCCGACAGTGGTCGAGATTCCGCCTAAAACCGGTCCGGGGACGGTCAATGACGCCTACTTTCGCTTCGTGATAGATACTGGCGCCCCAGGGCCCGACAAGGGCGAGGGTGGCAAGTACCTGATTCTCCCGCCCGACTACAAGGGTCCGGTCCCCGATGGCTACTTTACAGCCAAGTCGACGAGCTATGTGAACTGGCTGATCCTGCGTGGATTCCTCGTTGACGGCAAGCCGGACTTCTCCAGCAATCTGTTCAGGACGGGTCTGAAAATTTACCCTCTCGCCAAGGCGGACGATCCTCCGGCGATGGAGTTTATCAACGCTTCCAACACGGCGTTCAACACCGTACATGCCAACTCTTTTGAGTTCTTCGAGGAGCTCCACAGCGTGATCGAACGCGAGCCGATCGCGATGCTCGATCCCGAGCTGCGCGGGCTCTTCGCGTCTGTCGGGATTCAGAAAGGCAAACCCTTTGCCCCGGACGATCGGATGAAGAAGATCCTGACCGATGCCGTGGCGGTGGCCAACGGGACCGCCAGGGCGCTCCTGTGGTACGAGCGTAACGATGCGGAGTTCCTGGCCGAGGGCTCACATTGGAAGAAAGGCTTCGTCGGCAACTCCTGGGAGTTCCTCAGGGACGAGGGCATGGGCGGACGCCATCTGGATGCCCGGACCCATTTCTACTACTTCGCAACGGTCAATACGCCGGCAATGGCGATGAAGATGATCGGCGCAGGTTCGCAGTACGCCTGGGGTTATATGGATTCCGGGGGCAACCACCTCGACGGCGGCAAGTCATACAAGCTGAACATCCCGGCCAACGTTCCCGCGAAGGACTTCTGGTCGGTGGTGGTCTACGACTCACAGACCCGCTCGGAACTGCAGACGAGTCAGCCGTTCCCTAGCAAGAACAACCTGACGAACCCGCTGGTCTACAACGACGACGGCTCCGTGGATCTTTACTTCGGACCCAAAGCTCCTGCCGGTAAAGAAAAGAATTGGACGCAGACAGTGCCGGGCAAGGGCTGGTTCGTCCTGATAAGGCTCTACGGGCCTCTCGAGCCGTGGTTCGACGGAACCTGGCTGCCGGGCGAATTTGAACTGGTCAAGTAATCAACGAGTAGAACAAATCATGCGGTTATTGAAAGCACAAATCACAAAGTTAGCACTGGCAGGGACGCTGACGCTTCTATTCGCGTCAACGGTCGTCTGGGCGAATCAAGTGACGTCCGTCATGACATCCGATGTCCAGGCGAATGTCACACCGGCAAAAGCGCTGACGATGCTCAAGGATGGCAACGCACGCTTCGTCTCCGGCAACGCAACGGACTATGACTACATCGCCCAGGTCAAACAGACTGCAAAGGGTCAGTTTCCTTTTGCAACTGTGCTCAGCTGTCTCGATTCCCGCATCCTTCCTGAGATCGTCTTCGACCGGGGGATTGGAGACCTGTTCGTGGCCCGCGTGGCCGGCAACTTCACCAACGATGACATCCTGGGAAGTTTCGAGTTCGCATCGAAATTGGCTGGTTCCAAACTAATCGTGGTCATGGGGCATACCGAATGCGGCGCGGTCAAAGGGGCATGCGATGCTGCACAGATCGGTTTACTGAGCACCACGTTGGCGAGCATCAATCCCGCGGTGACGGCCGTTGAGGGCCACAACCCAAGAAACTCCACCAACTCCGGGTTTGTTCAGGCGGTTAGCGAAATGAACGTGCGCCTCACCATGAAGACCCTGCGCGACCGAAGCGTGGTGCTGCGCCAGATGATTGAGACTGGCGAGATCGCCCTGGTTGGCGCGATGTACGACATCAGCACAGGCAAGGTGACGTTCTTCGAGGACTAGCCTGTCCATGCCCGGCGAACGGAATAGAACAACTCCATAGCGAGAGAAAGGAAGATGGACATTCATATGACTGAGGGAAGAGACTAGTGAAACGATTATTGATACTTCTGTTATATGGCGGACTCCTGGTAGCGTGCGCCGACGATGCGAATGATCTTGGCGATCCCTCGGGCACGATCTCTGCCTTGCCGGCTGCGCAGGACACGACGCCCTTGTGGGCGAACGTCCCGGAGACGATCTCGCCCGAATGGGGCGCGTTCTTCTCCGAGAGGGGTCAAGGCCGTGAAACGCCGATGCCTGCCCCG
>CAMYKC010000178.1 GCA_947258865.1 uncultured Lysobacterales bacterium | reverse complement strand
AAGTCGCCCACTTCGGCCAGGAGATCAGACTGCCCTACGATCTGGTCGCGTTTCGGCAAATCTGCATCACGGGCTCGGTCGGCTACACAACCGGAAGCTGGCGACGTTCACTGCAAATCCTGGCGGAAAAAGCAGGCGAGGAAGTGGACACCGAGAATGCGGGCGTTACGCGTTCCGTGTTCATGGATATCTATTCATTGCTGGCCAGGGCGCACATGAAGAAGTACGGCACCACGCGCGAGCAGTTCGCCGGTGTAACGGTCAAGAATTCCTTCCACGGCAGCCTGAATCCGCGCGCTCAGTTCCAGCAGGCCATGACGCTGGCTGAAGTCCTGGAGTCGCGGGAAATCATCGATCCATTGACCCTGCCGATGTGCTCGCCCATCGGTGACGGAGCCGCGGCACTGGTCATTGTCAGCGAACGCAAGGCCGGGGAGCTTGGATTGCGCAATCCGGTGCGGGTGCTTTCGTCAGTTCTCGTATCGGGCTGGGGTCGGGCGGACGATGACATGTCCGTCGGCGAGTACGCGGTCCGGCAGGCCTATGAAGCCGCCGGGGTCGGTCCCGGTGACATCAGCCTGGCTGAGTTGCACGACGCATCAGCGCCATCCGAAGTCATCGCTTACGACTACCTCGGTATTTGTGAGAAAGGGCAGGGTGGCAGCCTGATCGAAGACGGCAGCACCCGTCTGGGCGGACGCATGCCGGTTAACGTATCTGGCGGTCTGTTGCGCAAAGGACATCCGATCGGCGCAACCGGCGCCGCACAGATCGTGGAACTCGCCGAGCAGCTGCAGGGCCGCTCCAACCGGCGCCAGGTCGAGAACGCCCGGATCGGGCTGGCCCACAACGGCGGTGGCCTGATCGGGCTGGACGCAGCGGCCACGGTGGTCACGATTCTTGGGCGGGAGGACTGATCATGGCACAAGGCAACCCCGTTATCCTGGCCGGCCTGATACAAAGCTGGTGCCGGCAGGCCCCGGACAAGGACATTCTGACCTTCGTCCAGGTCGATAGAAGTGGTGCCTACGATGCGGTCGCGCGCTCCTATCGTCAACTGTGGGACAACGGCCAGCGCCTGGCCGCCTGGATGCGCTCGCAGGGCATGGAGAAGGGTGACAAGTTCGGCATCATCATGCAGAACCACCCCGAGTTCGTCGACCTGATGGTGGCGTCTTCTATTTTGGGCACTGTATTCGTGCCGATCGATCCGCGCACCCGCGGTGACAAGCTCAGGTACATGCTGGACTTTGCCGAATGCAGGGGCGCCGTGGTCGCCGGCTATGCGCTGGATGAAGTTGAGAGCGCGTGGGGAATGGAAGAAGGCCGCTGGATCGCCACGCTGGAAACGGAAGGCTGCAGCCACACACGCGTTGAAGATATCCTGGCGGCGCCTTTGCCGTCGCCGGAACTGGCCATCGAAAGCGACGATCCGGATGACCCGATGCAGATTCTGTACACATCCGGCACCACCGGCGATCCCAAGGCGATCCTGTCCAGCCATGGGCGTTACGCCGTATCGGCCACGCTGCCTGCAGTATTCGGTCTGACTGAAGAGGATTGTATTTACACCGGCCTGTCCCTGACACACGCCAATGCCCAGGTCGTCAGCCTGGGAATGATCCTGCACGCGGGTATCCGTGGCGTGATCAGCCGTAAATTCACCAAGTCGCGTCTGTGGGACATCACCCGGCGCTACGGCTGCACCTTCTTTAACCTGCTGGGTGGCATGACAACGGCGATTTACGCGGAGCCACCACGCGCCGATGACGCCGACAACCCGGTGCGGCTGATTCTCAGCGCCGGCATGCCTGCCGCTATCTGGGAGGATTTCTCGCAGCGCTTCGGCGTGCAGCTATTCGAGTTTTACGGCGCTGCCGAAGGCGGCCTGACCTTCAACCCGACGGGCATCGGCCCGGTCGGCAGTTGTGGCAAGGCGCCGCAGTCGATGCGGCTGGCCATCCTGGACGAGGATGGCAATGAATGCAGGCCTGGTCAGGCGGGCGAAATCTGTTTCCGCGAAGCCGATGGCAGTTGCCCGCAATTGACTTACTTCAAGAACGCGCAGGCAACAGCTGAAAAAACCGAGGGCGGTTGGTTGCATATGGGCGATGTCGGCTATGTGGACGAAGCGGGTTGGCTGTTTTTCCAGTACCGCATGGGTGGTGGAATTCGTAAGAATGGCGATTTTATCAATACCGCCTTCGTGGAGAAGGCCTTGTCCGAAATCGACTCGGTAACGGACGTCTTCGTCTACGGTGCGGCCGTGGCCGAAGGCCTTGCCCCGGGAGAGAAGCAGGTGATTGCCGCGGTCGTGCCGGCGGATCACGACCGTTTTGACGCAGGCGCAGTGTTTTCCGACTGCCGCAGCAGACTGGACGCCAACAGCGTCCCCGATTTCATCCAGGTCGTGCGGAAAATCCCCAAGACCGCCTCTGAAAAGCCCCAGGAACGCTTCTTGCTCGAAGCCCTGGATATCCAAGCTGAAAACGTATTTGCAGAAGAGTGAACGCCATGACTTCATACATCGATTTACCCCTCAGTGGTCTCGAAGGACCGCTCTCCGAGATGGAAGAGTTGGTTCAGGACACCTGCCATCGTTTTGCCGAGGAAGTACTGCGCCCGGCCGGGCCGGTGATGGATGAAATGACGCCCGAAGAGACCGTCGCGCCGGATTCACCCCTGTGGCAGGTCCTGGAGCAGGCGCAGGGGCTTGGTCTGAGTGTTGCGGCCATGCTGGAAATGGATGCGCAGGAACGATCCCGCATCATGCTGATTGCGGCCGAGGAATTGGCCTGGGGCGATCCGGGCCTGGCGGGCATGATCCTGGTCAACCAGATGCCGGCGCTTTATTCGGCATTGGCGGGCAATATGGAAATGGTCGGATATTGCGACGGCAAGCTGGGTTGCTGGGGTATCACCGAACCCGATCACGGCAGCGATACGCTGGACGCAGACGGCAGTCTGCAGGCCACTGACGGCACGTATGGGCGGCCCAACTGCGTGGCGCGCATCGAGGGCGACAGGATCGTCATTAACGGGCAAAAGTCAGCCTGGGTATCCGGCGGCATCACCGCGGAGGTCTGCGCCCTGTACTGCCACCTGGAGGAAAACGGAGAGACCCGGCCGGGCGTGGTGGCCATCGTGCCGCTGGATTTGCCGGCTGTGACCCGCGGTAAGCCGCTCGACAAAATGGGTTTGCGCTCGCTGAACCAGGGCGAGATCTATTTCGATAACGTCGAGGTGCCGGTTTCGCACCTGCTGGCCGGCCCGGATAACTATGTCGACATGGTCTATCACACGCTGGCCGAGGCCAATGTGCATGTGGCCAACCTGGCGGTGGGAACTGCCCGGGCCGCTTATGAGCATGCGCTTGATTATGCCCACCAGCGCAAACAGGGTGGCCAGGCCATCATCCGGCACCAGAACGTCAAGTACCGCCTGTTCCATATGTTCCGCAAAGTCGAGGCGGCACGGGCGCTGGTGCGGCGCGTCGCGGATTACAACGCGACGGCCACGCAGCCGGCCCTGCAAGGTTCGATCGCATCCAAGGTGACCGCGACCCAGACCGCGTTCGAAGTGGCCAGCGAAGCGCTGCAGATTTTCGGCGGTAATGGCCTGACGAAGGAATACCCGATGGAGAAACTGCTGCGGGATGCGCGGGCCTGTCTGATCGCCGACGGTTGCAATGAAATCCTGGCGCTGAAAGGCGGTAACCTGCTGGTCAACCCCGATCTGGTTTGAATGAGGACACGAGCATGTCACAAAGGCTGAATGGAAAGGTCGCACTGGTGACCGGTTCCGAACTGGTCGTCGACGGCGGGTATGCCTGCCACTGACAGGCGGTATTCTGGAAGGAGAGGAAGCCATGTCGAGATACACCACGCCCGCCTGGGCCAGGAAACTTTACGACTTCGTCAGCTACATGACTGAAGATTTCGGGGGCGGTCCAAAGTCGCTCAAGATGGCCTGGGTGATCAATTTCCACAAGATCTTCACCCTGTTCATCATCGCCGGGATGATGGTGTTTCTCGGCAATCTCAGCACGGTGGCCTGGGTGTACCTTGGCCTGCATGGCGTCTATGGCTATTGCTGGCTGGTGAAGGACTTTGGTTTCCGTGACGGCAGTTTTGAATCCCGCGTTACCTGGGGTGGCGCCGTGATGTCCTACCTCCTGCTGGTTGGCTGGTACTGGCTGTTTCCCTGGTTTTTCCTGACCCGGGAACAGGCGCCGTCCAATGGCTTGTTGTTTGCCGCCATCGCCATGCACACCTGGGGCATCACCTGGATGATCGCGGCCGATTGCCAAAAGTACTTCCAGTTGAAATACCACAAAGGGCTGATGACGAACGGTATGTTCCGCTATACCCGCAACCCCAATTTCTTCGGAGAAATCCTGATCTACGCTTCATACGCGGTGCTGGCGGATCACTGGCTGACCTGGATTGTCTTCGCTTATGCGCTCCTGTATTTCTACACGCGCATGCTGGTCAAGGACGGTTCGATCTCTCGATACCCGGAATGGGAGGCTTACCAGGCTGGATCCAGCCGCTTGATTCCCTGGCGTGTGATAACGGCGCCATTCGGCACCAGACAATAGGCAGGTAAAAAGCAAATGACGGAAAAATTCATACGGACCCTGTTCCTCACTGGCGCGATTTTTAACTGGGCTGTCGGGCTTGCCCTGGCTTTCCAGGCACGGCTCCTGTTCGAATTATTCAGGGTGACGCCGGTGCCCACCGAGCCCCTGTTTTTGCAGCTGTTTGCATGGTTGGTGGTTGCTTTTGGCGTGGGCTATTTCTGGGTCTCCAGGGATCCGGCGGGCAACATCCCGATCATCAAGCTGGGTATCCTTGGCAAATTGAGCGTCGTATTGTCAGCCCTGGCCTGTGTGCTGATGGGCGCCGTGAGTTGGCAGATGATGATCCTGGCATCTGCCGATTTGCTCTACCTGATGCTTTTCTGGCGGGCGCTGGGCGTCATTCGGGGCTGATCCAGGAAAGGCCGGGCGTGACAGGCCCAGTGGCGCCGTCCTGACTCGATCCTGCCCAAGCT
>CAMYKC010000177.1 GCA_947258865.1 uncultured Lysobacterales bacterium | reverse complement strand
CTCGGCGAGAACGATCGGGAATTTGCCATTGTCGGCGCCATTCCGGTAGACGCCGAGGGCATCACCTATATTTACGGCCGGCAGTCCTGCGATACCCGCAGCATGGAAAAAGGCGATATCGACGCCGGCAACGCGCAATTTGGCGGGCAAGAAGCCATGATCGTCTTCGATGAGGTGTTTATTCCCAATGAATACATTTTCATGGATGGCGAGTATGAGTTTGCCGCCATGCTGGTCGAGCGCTTCACCTGCTACCACCGGCGAAGTTATGTCTGTAAATCAGGCGTCGGCGACGTATTGATCGGTGCCGCGGCAGCCATCGCGGACTATAACGGCGTGGAAAAAGCATCGCACATCCGGGACAAGCTGGTCGAAATGACCCACCAGAACGAGACGATTTTCAGCACCGGTATCGCCTCCAGCTACCAGGCCTCGGAAATGAAGTCGGGTGTCTACATCTGCGACGACATGATCGCCAATGTTTGCAAGCACCATGTTACGAAAATTCCTTACGAAATCGCACGCCTGGCGCAGGACCTGGCTGGCGGTCTGGTAGTGACCCTGCCCTCCGAGCAAGATCTGAACAACGACGAGATCGGCCCGATGCTGCGCAAATACCTCAAAGGCCGGGAAGAGATCAGCAGTGAGGACCGCATACGTATTTTGCGTTTGATCGAGAACATGACGTTGGGGCGCAACGCGGTAGGCTATCTTACCGAATCGATGCATGGCGCCGGATCACCCCAGGCGCAGCGTGTGCAGATGGCACGGCAGTCCCAGCTCGATGTCCGTAAGAAATTTGCCCAGAGGCTTGCGGGCATTCTCGATGAAGAAGATCTGCCCGATGAAGACGAGTTGAACGGTTACCTGGAGCGGGTTTTCACGCCGGAATCCAGCTGATTACTCAATAGACAGGCAGTCATTGAGTCGTTTGAGCACTGAGCCGGCTTCCTCGGCCGGAGGATTCCAGCCAGGTTTGACCGGGGAAACCGTGATGTAGCCTTCCAGGTGAGCACGAACGTCGCCTTCTTCCTTGTGGGGCTGGTCAGGATCGACGCCCGGGTAGTAGCGGGGTATCACATGACCGGTTTCCTGGCAGCGGTGATAAGCCAGTTCGATCATGTGGCCTGAAGAAACTTCCGGGTACAGAACTCCCAAAATTTTTTCCCTTGGCAGCGCAGGGTAGTTGATATTGAGCATCACACCCGCGGGCAGCAGACCCCCATCACCGGGGCGGGAGGTCCTTAAGGACTCGATGATCGAACAGGTGAATTCCGCGGCTGGTTTCAGCACGTTGAGTGTGCTGGGAAAAATTCGCGGTTCCTCCCGCGCTTCCTGGAAAAGCATGCCTGCCGACACGGCAATGGCGGGATAGCCGTTGAGCAGTGCGATGGTGGCCGCGCCGATGGTACCCGAAGCGTGCAGGCCAATCCCCAGATTAGGGCCGAAATTGATACCAGACAGCACCAGGTCCGGTGGATCGCCCTCCAGAATATGCCGTAAGGCAACCAGTACCGTATCCGCGGGCTGAGCGTCGAGGTGCCAGATGCCGTCACCGAGTTCCGCCAATGTGAGATTGCGCCGGGTTGTCGTGCTCATGCTGGTTGCACTCTGCTCATCGCTGGGAGCCACCACGCTCACGCGGTAACCATTGGACTTCAGCACGGACTGCATCGTGCGTATTCCGGGCGCATCGTGACCGTCATCGTTGGTCAACAGGATATGGAACGGCGAATCGTTGATCATCAACGTTGATTTTACCCCTTATTACAAGCTGGTATGCATGAGATAATCAATTTTCGTTTGATGGATTTCCTGCCAAGACTGCCTGATGAAAATAACGAACACCGTTGCCCTCGTCACCGGGGGCGCTCATGGAATCGGCCGGGCCCTGTGTAAAGCGCTGCAGCTGGAGGGTGCACGGATCGCTGTTGCTGATCGCGATTACGAACGCGCCCGGGAGATTGCCGAACAAGTGGGCGGGCTGGCCTTAAAGACTGACGTTTCGCGTGAGGATGATATTATCGCGGCCGTTGAGCGTACCGAGCATGAACTGGGGCCGATCGGAATATTTGTCTCCAACGCCGGCGTCGCATTCGGGGATGGTGCAGATGGTGCAGCCTCGGCTTCAAATGAGCACTGGCGTGCATGCCTGGATGTAAACCTCATGGCACACGTGTATGCAGCCCGCGTCATGGTCCCCAAAATGAAGGAACGGGGCGCAGGTTGCCTCGTCAATGTGGCTTCAGCGGCCGGCCTGCTGTGCCAGGTCGGGGAAGCTGCCTACACCGCAAGCAAACATGCCGCCGTAGGCTTTGCCGAATCACTGGCCATCACGCACGGCGATGATGGAATTCATGTATGCCTGGTTTGTCCTCAGGCGGTAGCGACGCGAATGATTGGTATCGATGAAGACACCGAGGTCGAAGATGGCAGCACCGGTTTTGGCGGCAATGACATAGACGGAATCCTGAGCGCGGAGTACGTGGCGGATTGTATCCTGGCCGGTATCCAGAAAGAGCGGTTTCTGGTCTTGCCTCATCCGCAAGTGACGACTTATTTCCAACGCAAAGCGGACGATCACAACCGCTGGATCAAGGGTATGCGCCGATTCCGCCGGCGCCTCACCGGAGAGATTGCATGAACAGCATCGACATGAGCGGCAAGGTCGCCGTGGTCAACGGCGCCTCCCGGGGTATCGGGGAAGCCATCGCCAGAGGCCTCGCGTCCTGTGGCGCACAGTTGGTCCTGAGTAGCCGCAGTTTGGAAAGCGTACAGGAAGTGGCCGACGGCATTGTTGCGGAAGGAGGCAACGCGGTGGCTCGTGCATGCCATGCCGGCCACCTGGATGAAATCGAAGAACTCTTCACCGGAGTCCAGGAAGAATTTGGACGTCTGGACATCCTCGTCAACAATGCCGCCACCAATCCTTACTATGGCCCAGCTGACGGCCTTCCGCCGGAAGCCTTCGACAAAACCGTGGATGTCAATTTGAAAGGACCGTATTTCATGATGGCAAGGGCCTTACCGCTGATGATCCAGAGCGGCGGCGGGAGCATCGTCAACGTCGCTTCCGTGGCGGCCTTAATACCGTTTCCCGGACAAGGAGTGTACTCAATGACCAAGGCCGGTCTGATCAGCCTGACCAGGAGTTTTGCCAAGGAATATGGACAGCAGGGCATCCGGGTCAACGCGATTCTCCCGGGGCTGGTGGAAACGAAGTTTGCCGCGGCCATGACGGAAGATCCATCGATCCAGAAATGGGTCTCCCGCCTGCCGGCAGGACGGGCGGGTCAGCCAAAAGATATGGTGGCGGGCGTGTTGTACCTGTTATCCGACAGCGCCGCTTACACGACCGGAACCACCCTGGTCATGGATGGCGGAGCTACTCTGGGCTGATGGCAGATCGATGACGGCGGGCGATAATCCGACCACGGCGGTACGCAGCGGTGAGGACCTGGATTGGACTGCCCTCGACGCGCATCTGAAAAAGGCCATTCCACAACTGCGGGGCGAACCGGAAGTCAGCCAGTTTGCAGGAGGCAACTCCAATCTGACCTACCGGCTCAAATATGAAAATGACGATCTGGTCATTCGGCGCCCGCCCTTTGGGACCAAGGCCAAATCGGCGCACAGCATGATCCGTGAGTTCCGGATCATGAATCAGCTGAAGCCAGTCTATCCTTCCGTTCCCGATACCCTGTATTACAGCGATGATGAGTCGGTCATCGGATCAGAGTTTTACGTGATGCGCAAAGCCGAAGGGCAGTTGATAAAGGAAACGCTACCGCCGGAATGGGGCTTCACAGCTCAGGACACACGCCGTTTCTGCATCCGGTTCTGGGAGAAGCTGATCGAACTGCACCAGGTCGATTATGTCGCAGCGGGCCTGGCGGATTTCGGCAAGCCGGAAGGCTACGTCGAGCGGCAGATTCTTGGCTGGAACCGGCGCTTTGAGCGGGTCATGACACCTGATGTGGATGAATTTACTGATGTGCGCCAATGGCTGGAGGCCAATATGCCCGGCGAGAGCGGGCGGCACGCGATCCTGCACGGTGATTACCGAATCGACAACGTCATTCTGGATGCTAAAGATCCAAGCAAAATCGTGGCAGTACTGGATTGGGAAATCTGTGCCCTGGGAGATCCCCTGATGGATCTGGGCAACTCCCTGGCTTACTGGATGCATGCCGACGATCCGCAGGAGCTCAGAAACCTGGTCATGCAACCATCAGGAGCGCCGGGTATGCTGACCCGCCGGGAAATCCTGGATCTGTACCAGGAAAAAACAGGCATGGATACGAGCGATTTCACGTTTTACAAGGTTTATGGATACTGGCGGATAGGGGTGATCCTGCAACAGATCTACTTTCGTTATGTTCACGGTCAGACGCAGGACGAACGCTTCAGTACCTTCGGTATTGCCACGCAAAACCTCGGGAAGCACTGCCGGCGTTTGATTGCTGACTGATTTACTGAAAAAAGAAAAGATACTCGTTCAGGCGTCGGGTGGAACCGTGTAGTGCTCTTTGATGACGCCAAGATAGCGCTCGTGTTCCCACTGCCATTGTTCCGTTGTCCAGCCGCAAACTTCCATGGCTATTCGACGGACGCCTTCATGTACGGCTTCACCGCCGTTTTCCAGCAATAAGCCCAGGCGGGTCCGGCGCAACATCAGATCATCCAGATGCAGCACGGATTCATGCCGGAACGCCCAGCGCACCTGGGCCAGGCATGTGCGGGTGCCAGGAATTGTTGCATGCTCCTCAGCAGGAGCCGAATCAATAAGCTCCCGGGCATCTTCACCGTAGCCCCCCAGCAACCGTTCGCCTCTTTCCGGGTCCTCCGGCAGGACGTCGCCTCCGGCCATTGAATGCCTGCCGAAAATCCGCTTGTCAGTCGGCTTCGAACCGCTGGGGAGGAACTGTTCCGCTTTTGACAGCACGTCGAGCGCCATGTGATGAAAAGTCGTCAGCTTGCCGCCGCTGCAACTGACCATTCCTGCTTCAACCCACACCTTGTGTTCCCGGCTGGCCTTGGAGGGGTCGCTCGACTTGCCCGACG
>CAMYKC010000176.1 GCA_947258865.1 uncultured Lysobacterales bacterium | reverse complement strand
AGTCCAGCTATAAGAATCTCTCCAAAATTGCCGATGCCCGTAACGACAGTCAGGTCGTTTTCTACGACCAGGTCATTCCCGGCAGCACGCTTCTTGCTTTCCCGAACGCTGACCATTGGGCCATGGCGGTACCGGTTGCCCGTCAGCACAGTTTCACGGCCGCGGCCTTTGTCAATCGCAATAACTATCCACGGGAGGCATTTTTTGAGGCGGTCATCAGGTATATTGAGGAAGACCTTAGCGACTAAGAAGTCTCGTTTTCATGCCGCGCTTCGACAATGAAACGCCCATCAGAGGCGATTTTCATCCGAATGACCATCGGACGGCAACAGACCTGGCAATCCTCCACGTATTCTTGCTGATCGACAGAAGCATCGAGAAGGATGGTTATCAATTCACCACAGTAAGGGCAGCTGACGTCCGTTTCCTGTAACGAGTTCAGATGCACTGAGAGAGATCGCCGGCGAAATGTTTAGAGGCTGATCGTTTCCACGTATCCCGTGGATCGGGCCTTCCTGGTCGCCACGGCCAGTACGATGAGTGCGATCCCGGTCAGGAGCAGGTCGAGACCAACCAGCACCCCGATCGCCCAGGCGCCCGAGAGCGGCCACTGCTTCCAGAGCAGGTAAACGAACATCAGCGAGACGAATCCACTGAGCAACATCCAGTACCATCCCGGAAACCTGCGGTAGCGAGCCGCGGCGGAAACTTTCCACAAGCCATTTACGATGAAAAAAATCATCAGCAATGCGGTCAGGAAACCGGATCCCAATTCCGGGTTCATCCACACCAGCACACCCACGCCGGCGACGACAGCGCCGAGGAGAGCGGATACCAGTACGTTGAACCTGCCTGGCGCCCGCAAGGACTGAAACAGCTGTGCCAGCCCGGTAATAATCAGGACCAACGCGACCAACCGCACGACGGCACCGCCAACCGCGGCAGGTGATACCAGCAACAATACGCCGAAGACGCTCAAGGCAATACCAGTCAACATCAGGGATTTGCTGCCTGCCAATGCTTTTCTGCTCATCTGTTCATCCTCATCCAGGAATCTGCATCCTGCGATCTGTATCAGTATAATGCATACTTCCAACCCTGACTGACAAATGCGCCCTATCCAGATGAGATCAAAGAAGTTTTTTGTTGTAGCACTATGCATTCTGTTGCTTTGCACACCCGCTTCGGTATGGGCATGGGGGCCCGAAGGGCACTCTATGGTCGGCAACGCCGCAATGCTGATGCTCGATGAAACCGCCAGGCAAGGCGTGGCTGAAATACTGGGCAGTGACTCCCCGCAGACGGTCTCGGAAGCCTGCAACTGGCCGGACGCGGTGCGTGAAACCCCGGAATGGGAATGGAGCGCACCGCTGCACTATGTGAATATTCCCCGCCACACGCCGCACTATGACCGCCAGCGGGACTGCCCGGATGGGCTTTGCGTCACCGAAGGCATCAGTAAATACGCCAATCAGCTGACTCAGGACGGACTGGATGAACAAAGCCGCTGGCAGGCTTTTGCATGGCTGTGCCACCTGGTTGGGGATGTACACCAGCCTCTGCACGCGGGCTTTCGTGACGATCGGGGAGGAAATAATGTCGAAATCGAATATCGCGGCGACACCTGGAATCTGCACGAGTTCTGGGACGGCGTGCTGATCCGGGAGTATGTCATTGACGAGGACGCCATGGCCCACTCCCTGGCGCTTTTCGGCCATCACATGAGGCACAGCCAGTGGAATCCGGATGCAACCCGGGCGTGGACCGATGAATCAAACGCCCTGGCCACCGCATATGCCTACCCGGACAGCCCGGTGATCGGGCAGGAATTTGCTGCGCAAAGCTGGACAATCATTGAAATTCGCCTGCAACGGGCGTCAGAACGGCTGGCGATGATCCTCAATGCCGTGCTCGGCCAGGGAGATGTGAAACCGGATGCTTGAACGCCACCGGTTGTTTCGATCGAATCGGGCCCGGCTCAGAGGTCCCTGGCAATCCGGAAGCCGATCCTCGCGTCTCTCCGATCCGGCCGGGCCGAAAGACGAAATGCCGAACGCGCCTGATCGGGTGAACTGGCCCAGTATGCGCCCCTGACGACCCGCAGCTTGCAACCTGGATTGATCCACGCTGAACCGTCCACCGGCCCACGCAAGTACGTATCGTGCCAGCAATCCATGACCCATTCAGCGACGTTGCCCCCGATGTCGTAGAGGCCGAACGGATTTGGCACGAAGGAAGCCACCGGCGCAGGCCCCCAGTACTTGTCGTTATAGTCCTCGAAATAGGTCTCCCACTGGCGGCGGCCTTTGGATACATCACCCTCACCGGTCAGGTTTTCTACCGTTCGGGTCGGCCGCCCGTCGCCCCACCAGTAGCGTGTCGTCTTGCCGCCGCGAACCGCGTATTCGAATTCGGCCTCGCTGGGCAGACGGTAGGGTTTCCCGGTTTCCAGTGACAGCCATCTCACATAGGAATGGGCATCATTCCAGGATACGTGAACCACCGGATCATTATCCTCGGCTTTTCGGCCCTCGTAGTTCATTTCCCAGTTCAGGTCATTGCGCTCGGTGAGCCGGCCCGAGTAATGATCGTAAACAATTGTGTGTCCCTGTTTATCAGCATCCGTATAGTAACCCGTGGTATCCACGAACGTCCGGAACTGCGCCACGGTTAACTCGGTGCGACCGATCGAAAATCCACGTCGAAAGGTGACCCGGTGTTCCGGGCCTTCGTTGTCTTTTCTGCCGTCTTCGAAGGCGGATGAGCCCATGATGAAACTGCCGGCAAGCACGATGACGGTCTCGGGCGTCCACGTGTCCTTGTTAATGAAACGGTCCCGGATTTCCTGGCCAGGCCGGAAGCCCCCATAAATGCGGGCTTCCTCGAGCCTGCGGCGCAACTGGTCAATGATGGATTCCATGTCGCCCAGCGCGACCAACTCGATCAATGCCCGCTCGGCTTTATCAAACTCCCCGGCATCCATGGCGCGCACGGCCGCGATTTCCAGGTCTTCGGCTTGCCTGGCTCTGAAGCTCCGAATTTCTTCATTGGCCCGTTCAATAAGCTCCTGGTCTGCCCTGACCAGGGCCGCGTTCTCGAGGATCCGCTCGGCCGATTCAAAGTCCAGTTCCCGGGCGTATTCCGTTGCCTTATCCACCATGGCTTGTTGTACCCTGCCCAGGCCGCGCTCCGCTTCCGCATTGCCGGGATCAAGATCCAGCGCAGCCCGGTAGTAATACCATGCGCAATCACCCCGTGGCTCGTCCCATCGGCCCTCCCTGGCTGCTTTACCGGCCAGGGCGAGATTTTGCCGGATTGAGTTTTCGCGTTCTCGTTGTTCCCTGGCTTTCCGCTCAGCCTCGGTCTCGGGTGGGGGCTTTTCCGCAACCTCCGGCTGGGGCACATTCACGTCCAGTTCAAAATCGTCCTGAATCGGGGTATCACCGAGCCGTCTGACCTCGCGGCCACTTTTGACCGGCTCATTTTCCTGGGCATAGGAATTCACTGGCAACAGGTAACTCGCCAGAAAAAGAAGAATGCATGCAAATTCCCTTGCCTGTAGCATTTGCCTTCATGAACCCCGTGTTATGCGGTACACAAGTGAATTCTCTGAGAATCCGATGTCGAGAACAACCATAAATAAAGCGATAGAGACCGCCGAGCATCCTATCCTGCTCCAATCTTCGGCACAACTGGCAGAAGCAGAAAGAGCCTGGTCCGGCGTTGAAAGACTGGGCATCGACACCGAATTCGTGCGAGAACGGACCTACCGTGCAAACCTGGGGCTGGTCCAGGTTTCAGACGGCACAACGGCGTGGTTGATTGACCCGCTCGCCGCAGGATCGCTAGCGCCCCTGGAACGTCTTCTATCGAATTCCGCGGTATTGAAAATACTTCATAGCGGTTCTGAAGACCTGGAAGTTCTGCTGCATTCCCTCGGGACCTTGCCGGATCCTTTAATCGACACTCAGATCGCCTGCGCGATGCTGGGGCAGTCATTGCAACTGGGTTTTCACCACGCCGCACGCTGGCTGTTCGATGTCGAGATTGACAAGGATCAGACCCGTTCCAACTGGTGCAAACGCCCTCTGCATACCCGCCAGCTCAGATACGCCGCGATGGATGTGGTCTTGCTGCCGCTGATGCTGGAAGAACTGAAATCGAGACTGGAATCTGCCGGGCGCTGGTCCTGGCTCGAAGAAGAGGTCTCCAGGATGCAGCGCAACGCGCTCGAAACCGTCGATCCGGACAAGGCCTGGTTACGCTTCGGCGGCGCGGGGCGCCTCGATGACGAAGGTCTGCGGGTGCTGAAATCACTGGCCAAATGGCGCGAGCTCACCGCCATCGAGAGAAACCTCGCTCGCGGCTTCGTGATTTCCGACGCCGGGCTGATGCAACTGGCTCAGCTTCGGCCGTCGACGGCTGCTTCGATCCGGGCCGTCGAAGACATCCACCCCCGCGCACTGGCCCGATATGAAGAACAATTAGTGAAGCTGATCGCCGACGCAGGACGGGATCGATCGCCCGTCGAAAGAAACAGCCAGCTTGATGACAATCAGCGGCGCCAGCTCAAGGATATGCGCCGGCTGGTACAGTCACGCGCGACCGAACTGGGCGTTGAACCGGCTTTGCTGGCCTCGCGCAGGGAACTCGAAAAACTCGTCAGGGCAAGTGCCAGCGGACAACCGCCTCCTGAGCGATTCCTGGGCTGGAGAAAAGCCGCCATCACCGATGAACTCATACAGATAATCCGATAGAATCTGCGTCTGTACTAGCGCCCTCGTAGCTCAGCTGGATAGAGCAATCGCCTCCTAAGCGATAGGTCACACGTTCGAATCGTGTCGAGGGCGCCAATTTTTTTGCGAGATTTCTTCAATTCTTCTTCTTTCTCGCACAAGGAAAAGCCCGAGCCAATCCCGGCCCGGACCCGTCCCATGGACCGCAACCGGGGTCTGTCCGCGCATGCCACGGCGAAATCGTTTCCCTCAATACACCATCTGGCAATCAGATGTCCCTGTTACAGTTTCAGCACCCCTTGCATTTGACATTATTGTCAATTTTTGAC